>DAOWME010000030.1 GCA_030643245.1 Deltaproteobacteria bacterium | reverse complement strand
GGCCGAAATAACTTCCCCATTTGTACATCTCATCTTCAGGCCATCTTTGACCGATCTTCAAACACAAAATCCTCGAAATAGGTAAGACTATTCCTGTGGTTTTGTATTTTCAGATCGAACAAATCTAACCTAAATCTGAGCGCCAACTTGAGAAAGTTATTTCGTCCCCGTCCCTAAGTCTTTTTTTGCTTATCAATTTAAAGAAGCTGGAGAGAGGTATTTCCAATGCCGGACTTGATTTCAATAGGAGCTGTGAACATAGACCTCATTGCCAGGGTAGACAGGTTTCCTTTGTCAGATGAGGAGGTCGCGGTTGATCACCTTGAGATATTCCACGGAGGATCTGCCGCCAATGTGGCGGTGGGAGTCTCGAGGCTGGGGCATTCTTCGGGTTTTGTGGGGGTGGTTGGGACAGACCGATTTGGGGAGATGCTCACTAAAGTGCTGATTACGGAAGGTGTGGACACATCCCATTTGATGAGAATGGAGGGAACCAGCGGTATAGCCTTCGGCGCAGTGAACCCTGTTGGAGAGAGGATACTTTACTCATCAAAAGGCATCTCTTCAATGTTAGACCGATCTCTGATACCTGTTGAGTACATAAAAAAGACCAGATTCCTGCACCTGACAAGCTTGATCGGAGAAAAGGCGATAGACGCATTGGGGTTCGCTGCCGGCATCGCCTCTGATAATAATGTAAAGGTAATACTCGATCCAGGATCAGTACTCGCTGAAAAGGGGCTTGCGGCTTTGAGTAAGATATTGGAAAGGTGTTACCTTGTAATGCCCAACCGGCCCGAAGCGGAGATGCTCACAGGCGTCGAAGGGGAAGATGCAGGCAGAAGGATTATGGAATACGGCCCGGAAGCCGTGATAATAACCCGTGGACCAAAAGGCGCCTCATTGATAACCCGGGACTTAATGAAGGATATCCCTGCATTGAAATCTAAGGTTGTGGATACGACGGGGGCCGGTGATGCCTTTGCCGCCGGCCTCATTAGCGCTCTTTTGAAAAGTAGAGGGTTGGAAGAGGCCGTCGCATTCGCCAACCTGGTTGCGTCCATTTCCGTTACCCGGATAGGGGCGAGAACTACCCCTGGTCTGGAAGAAGTGGAGGGCCGTTGATGGGTCGACCGGCTGTTGAAAAAGATACGATGCAGTTCCCGACGAATCCGGGCGTCTACCTTATGAAAAACGAATCCGGGGAAATCATTTATGTGGGCAAGGCGAAAAACCTCCGGAACAGAGTGAGGTCATACTTCAGAAAGATCGATAATTCAAAGTATCGCATCAGGTTATTGATGTCCCGGGTGGAAGATGTGGACTTCATAATTACCAGCACGGAAAAGGAGGCCTTGATCCTTGAAAATAGCCTCATCAAGAGACATAAACCGAGATACAATGTAAACCTGAAAGACGACAAGACTCATTTCAGTTTGAAACTCGCTATCTCGGATAATTTCCCACGGCTCTCTCTTGTAAGGAAAGTGAAGCGGGATGGCGCGCGCTATTTTGGCCCATATTCTTCCAGTAATGCGGTGAAAGAAACACTGAAGACCATATCCAAGACCTTTGGCATAAGGACCTGCAATGACCCCAATTTCAAGAACAGGGTGCGTCCGTGTCTGCGTTACCAGATAAAGATGTGCCTTGCCCCTTGTTGTGGGCTGATCGATGAAGCGGGCTACAGGAAGTCTGTGGAGGGAGTGACTCTATTCCTGGAAGGCAGGAATCAGGAACTCTCAAAAGTCTTGAGAAAGCGGATGAAAGATGAAGCAGATGACCTTAACTTCGAAGAAGCTGCAAGGATAAGAGACCAGATTTTTTCCATAGAAGAGACCCTTGAAAGGCAGAAGGTGGTTTCGAACCTCGGTATCGATCAAGACGTCTTCGCATTTTACGGACAGGGAGGGGAAATGGAACTCCAGGTCATGATCATGCGAACGGGAAGGGTCATAGATACCAGACCCTTCTCGTTGACCAATTTGGAGCTACCGGATGAAGAAGTTATCTCTTCATTTCTCAAGCAATACTACGGAGAAGACAGGTTTATCCCCTCCGAGATCGTGGTGCCTTTCGAGATGGAAGATAGGAAGTTGGTGGAAGAATGGTTTTCAGAAAAGAAAGGAAGAAAGGTAAGGATTCATTCCCCCAAGAAAGGGGAAAGACTGGACCTCTTAAAGATGGTAACGGAAAATGCCAAGAATTCATTCATCCGGAGGCAAAGTGCACAGGGCCTGATTATGAAGACCTTAGAGGAGATTAAAGAGAGGCTGCACTTGCGGAAGGTTCCCAGGAGGATAGAGTGCTTCGATATATCGAATACATCGGGGAGGTTATCAGTTGGTTCCATGGTGGTCTTTAAAGAGGGTAGGCCTTACAAGGATGGTTATCGCCGCTTTAGGATCAAGACCGTTGATCAGGCGGATGATTACGGGATGATGTATGAGGTTCTCAGTAGAAGGTATGGCAGGGTATCCGAAGATCTGCCTGATATGGTAATGGTAGACGGGGGCAAGGGACAGTTGAATGTTGCAACGATGGTATTGAAAGAAGCGGGAGGGCTCGATTTGGACGCAATCGGTCTTGCCAAGGGGGAGGGCGGCGACAAGGTCTTTATCCCTGGCAGGCAGGATCCCATATTGATGGGGGAGAACTCCAAGGCAATGCTGCTGCTTCAGCAGATCAGGGATGAAGCCCACCGTTTTGCCATCACCTACCACAAGAAGCTACGGGAAAAACGAAACCTGATGTCCATATTGGATGAGATACCCGGGGTGGGCCCCGCAAGGAAGAAGGCGCTTCTCAAACACTTCGGCAGCCTGAAAGGTGTGAAGAGCGCATCCACGGAAGATCTGGTTCAGGTCCCGGGAATGAATACCGAGGTTGCCGGGAATGTCTCCCATTTTTTTAGAGCCCTTCAGTTCAACAGATCGAGATAGGTCTTGGCAGAACTCCGGGTCTCGCCGGGCGGAGAGATTGTGACTACTTCTTCGAATTCCCTTTTGGCATCTTCTTTCCTGCCCAGCTTGAAGTAAATCAACCCCAGCTGGTAATGCGCCTCGACATACCCGGGGGCTAATTTTACCGCGAGTTTAAATGCGTCTATCGCCTCATCCGTCTTGTCGATACTGAGATAGCCGACCCCGAGGTTATAGTAGGGCAATATAAATTCCGAGTTAATCTCCGATGCTTTCTTGTAATTTTGTATTGCTCTTCCCATATCCCCCTTTTTGTAGTAGGCCCACCCCATATTGCAATAGGCCCGCTCCGGGGTTGAATATAGATCGTTGTTTACTGCCTTCCTGAACTCAAGGATGGCATCGTCCCACCGTTTCAAGTCGAGGTACAACGTCCCAAAATTGTTGTGAATTTCCGGAAGCTCCGGGTCCAATTCCAGCGCCTTCAGGAAATTATCGATTGCCTTATCGTACTCCTTTCTCCCGCCATATGCCAGGCCAAGCATGCTATAAATATGAGGATCATCAGGGTTTATTTTCTTCGCTTCCAGGAGTTCTTTTAGCGCGTAAGGGATATTGCCTTCACTGAGATAAGATGCGCCAAGTCGAAGGTGTAATAGAGACCTTTCCTTTATAGCCGCCCTGTCCTCAACGCACCCGTTTAGAAAAATGGCGAAAACGATCGGCGCAAGACAGATACACAGCCTTTTCAACATGTGATCCCCCTTCATATATCCTCAAAGTGGGTCAGTTTCTTAAATTTTCTGTACCTGTTCTCTATATCAGTGTAGGTCAGGTTCTTCATCCTGTTTAAGCTGAAAGCCTCCACGTTAAACGAGGCCATTACGCTTCCGAATACGACCGCCTGAGAGAAGTACTTCTGTTCCAGGTTGTTTATGTTTGCCAGGTACCCCACGAAACCTCCCGCAAAGGTATCTCCCGCACCGGTTGGATCAAAGATATCCTCCAATGGATAAGCGGGCGCGGAAAAGATGGAAGAATCCGTAAACAGGAGAGCCCCATACTCACCTCGCTTGATAATCAGAGTATCCGGCCCGGCCGACAGGAGAGCTTTTGCGGCCTTGACGAGGTTGGGTTCGCATGCGAACTCCCTCGCTTCCGCTTCATTGATGATGAGGATATCGACATTCTCAATGGTCTTCTTGAGCTCGCTCGGCTTCTTCTCTATCCAGAAATTCATCGTATCGCATGCCACCAGCTTTGGGTTCTTAACCTGCTTCAATACATCCAACTGTAATTCAGGATCGATATTGGCCAGGAATACATACTCGGAGTTCCTATATTCTCGGGGTATTGTGGGGTTGAACCCCTCAAACACGTTTAACCGGGTGTCGAGGGTGTATGCCTCATTCAGTTCGAACCCGTACTTCCCTTCCCACCTGAAGGTGCTCCCTTTTTCCCTCTGTAATCCTCTGATATCAATATTTCTGCTTGTCAGGAAATCCACATGTTCCTGGGGAAAATCACTGCCAACAACCGCAACCATATTGATATCCGTGAAGAAACTTGCTGCAGTGGAAAAGTAAACCGCTGACCCTCCCAAGACCTCTTTAACCTTTCCGAATGGTGTCTCCACTGAATCAAGGGCGATTGAACCGACTACCAAAATGCTCACGTCTGCCTCCCTAACACCCCAGAGTCCTTGATATGACTATTCTCTGAATCTCCGATGTACCCTCGGCAATATCGAGGACCTTTTGATCACGATAGAACCTCTCTATCGGGTATTCCTTCATATATCCATACCCACCGTGTAGTTGTAATGCCTGATCCACAACCCTGCCCATGGTCTCGGAGCAAACGAGTTTTCCCATGGCGGCTTCTCTTATAAAGGGTCTCTTTCTGTCTTTTAACCATGAGGCCTTGTATAACATCAGCCTGGCCATCTCAATCTCCGTCAACATGTCACTGAGTTTAAAGGCATTCACCTGGAAACTACTCAAGGGTTTTCCAAACTGAAACCTCTCCTTTGCGTATTTCAGCGCCATCTCAAAGGCTCCCTGGGCGCCGCCCAGTCCCATTGCCCCTACACTTAGCCTTCCTCCATCCAGGATTTCCAGCATCTGGCGCAGTCCATGGCCCTTTTTGCCCAGCAGGTTCTCTTCAGGAACGCGGCAATCGGTAAAGTATAACGCCCTGGTATCAGACCAACGCCACCCCATCTTTTCATACGAAGACCCTACTTCGTATCCCTCGGTTCCTTTCGGGACGAGGATGCACTCGATCTCCTTCCTGCCATCTTCCCTCTTACCTGTGACGGCCGTTATTGTGATAATACCGCTGATCTTTGTCCCTGCGTTCGTTATGAAACATTTTGACCCGTTTATTATCCACACACCATGATCAAATTTTGCGCTTGTCTTCGTGGCTCCGGCGTCTGAACCGGCGTCCGGTTCCGTGAGCCCGAATGACGCCAGGACCTTGCCTGAAGTAAGTTTCGGCAACCATTCTTTCTTTTGTTCCTCTGTTCCGTAGTAATAAATGGGCATAATCCCCAGGGATGTATGGGCGCACATAGTTATGGCCGAAGATGCATCAACCCTCGCCAGTTCTTCAACAGCAATAATATACGACAGGTAATCCGTACCTCCCCCCCCGTATTCTTCCCCGCAAGGCATCCCCATTATGCCGAGGTCTGCCATCTTTTCCACTATTTCGTAGGAAAAGCTTTCCCCTTTGTCCAACTCTGCCGCAACAGGTCCTATCTCTTTCTCTGAAAAATCCCGCACCGTCTTTCTCAATATTCTCTGCTCTTCGGTTAGATCAAAGTCCATAGCTCCCTCCCGTATAGAAAACGAAAACGTAAAAGAAAACGTTAAGTCTGGAACACTTTTCTAACAGATTTGGGTTAGGTAGTCAAGGGCATTATAAGGCATGGTGCAACGGTCCCCTGCGCCTCAGTGGGAGCCACTCCCTCTTCGGATAAGTGGTCAAGTCTGCCTTTAACCCTTATGGCCCTTATGGGTTTTTTCGCAAGGGTCAAAGGCAAACTTGACCCCATTTCTTGCCTGTGGTACAACTTATAAAATTTGTCTTGTTATTGCTTCCAACAATTCCACATAGGGAGCCACCAGTGGAAAAACCAAAGTTGGAGTAGTATATGACAGAAAAGGGGACAGGAAAGGCTAAGACCCTTCGTTTTTATTGCCTGTTCTGGAGATTGAGGGTTTGGATGATCAAGTAGATAAAATTGATCTTGAGCTTTGTCTGACAACTGCCAACTGCCAATTTTGTATGCTTGAGAACCCTCCTGTCCTGCCCTTTGCGTCTTTAGGATTAATTTATCGTATGATCATGTGGAGAAATGGATATGGCTTTTGAAAGACCCCAGATAATCCGCCCTCCGAGTGAGTGGAAGAGTTACTTTCTTCCCCTTACCAAGGGCTGTTCAAACAACACGTGCACCTTTTGCGGGTATTATGGTTCGAAACTAAGGATCAGGGACCAGGAGGAAGTCAAGGATGAGGTTGATGCCGTGGCTTTATACAAGAACGCGGGCGTGGTCATCCCATCCATGCCGGGTATAGTCTATGAAATAGCCCACGGATGGGACGGCAAGAGGGTATTTCTTCAGGACGGCGATGCCCTGGTCTATCCTTTTGAGAAGTTGAAGGGAATCCTTGAACACCTCAATGAGAAGTTTCCCGCCCTTGAAAGGGTCGCAGCCTATGCCACGCCCAGGGACCTGCTGAGGAGGGAAGCGGATGAACTTGAGGAATTGAAGAGACTGAAGCTGGGCATACTCTACCAGGGGGTTGAAAGCGGGGATGATGAGATCCTCGAGAAGGTAAAAAAAGGGGCAAACCACGATGAGATGGTGGAGGCTGGGAGGAAGGCCAAGGATGCTGGGATCACCCTTTCCGTTACCGTGATTTTGGGGCTCGGCGGGGTTGCCCATAGCCACAGGCATGCGATGGAAACGGCGCGGGTTCTCACTGAGATCGACCCGGATTACGGCGGGGCACTGACCCTGACGTTGCGGCCGGGCCCACCCATGTACGATGAGTGGAAACAAGGCGAGTTCTCTATGCTGTCCCCTTTCCAGATTTTGGAAGAGCTGGAAGTCATTATTGAAAATTCCGACTTTACTGATTGCTTCTTCAGTTCGATGCATGCATCGAACTATCTTGCTGTTCGAGGGAGATTGCCCCGGGAAAAGGAAAGGATGCTGAAAGAAGTGAGAGATATTCTGGCTAAAAGAGATCCCTCTCTTCTTCGTCCTGAGTTTCTCAGGGGGATGTAATAGAGGGGAAGGAGGGGTTGGAGCTTTCTGTGGCGGGCATATTTTTTAGAATGGTATTGAAATATTTCTTTAAAGGAGGGAATGGACGATGGAAAAGAACGATGTAGAAAATCCGTACTTCACACGTTTAAAGAACATGGAAAAGACGAGGAAATGGCTGCAGGAACAGAGGGCGGTGAAGGCTGTAGAGGCGTTGAAGAAGAACGCATTTAAGGCCTTGTACGTGGACGATAAGGACGCTGCGCTCACGGAGGTTCTCAGCCTCATCCCCAAGGATGCCAAGGTTGGGGTAGGGGGGTCGATGACCATGCGGCAGATCGGGGTGCTCGACGCCTTGGAGACACAGGGCAACCTGATCTATGATCATTGGAAACCTGGGCTTTCGGAAAAAGATATCTCGAAGATACGAAAAAACCATTTGACGTGTGATGTGTTTCTCTGCAGCGCCAATGCCATTACCCTTGAAGGGATGCTTGTGAGCACCGACGGGATAGGAAACAGGGTAGGGGCCATGATGTTCGGTCCGGATAGGGCAATCGTGGTGGCAGGGGCCAACAAGGTTGTGAATGATATCCAGAGTGCTTTCAGGCGGATAAAAGAGGTAGCCACCCCCCAGGTGGTGAGAGATATGGGGATTGACCTGCCGTGCGCTACTACGGGTTTCTGCGTGGACTGCAACTCTCCCATGCGGGCCTGCAGGGCCACGGTGATCTTGGAGAGAAAACCTTTTTTCTCGGACATCCATGTCTTGATCGTAGGTGAAGACCTGGGATTTTGAACGGATATGTACGGGGTCAAATGGGTTGTATCCAAGAGATTGAGTTAGTGCTTGACTGTACCCTGACGTCCAGTGTATAATCCTCGCGCTTGTTTGGATAGGGAGAGGATTCGCTGAGGGGTAATATGCCCAAGAAAACGTTTGAAGATGCATTGAAAAGCCTTGAGTCTGTGGTAACCAGACTGGAAGATGGGGATATACACCTTGAAGAGTCTCTCAAACTCTTTGAACAAGGTGTTAAGTTGTCCGAGTTCTGCGCTGAGAAACTCGATGATGCAGAGAAAAAGGTTGAGATTCTCATGAAGGATAGAGCTGGTAGGTTGAAACCGCAACCCTTTGAATCAGAAGAGGAAGAGCGGGGAAAGTAGCATTGTGGACATAAAGGCATACCTGCAACAACGGAAAAAAATGATCGATGATGCATTGAAGCGATATATGCCGCCTTCGGATGTACACCCTCCCACTATCCATGACGCGATGACATACAGTCTCTTTGCCGGGGGGAAAAGGTTGCGACCAATCCTGACCATCGCGTCTTCTGAGACGGTGGGGGGGGGCACGGATTCGATACTTCCGTTTGCCTGCGCGATTGAACTGATTCACACCTATTCCCTTATCCATGATGACCTGCCTGCAATGGACGACGATGACTACAGGAGGGGGGTCCTTACCAACCATAAAGTTTACGGGGAGGCTGCTGCCATACTTGCCGGTGATGCACTGCTAACGGAGGCTTTCAGGTTGATGACGGATGCGAATGTTATCTCTGCGCTACCCCCCGTGGCAGTGCTGGATGTGATCAATAACGTTGCCGCCGCCGCCGGGTCCTCGGGGATGGTTGGGGGGCAGATAGTAGACTTGGAGTCAGAGGAGAAAGCGGTTGACCTTTCCTGTGTAGAGTATATCCATACCCGTAAAACCGGGGCTCTTATCATCGCTTCCGTTACTACGGGGGCAAAACTGGGGGGCGGAACCGAAGAAGAGGTTCGATCACTATCCGCGTACGGGGAGGCGATCGGTTTGGCCTTTCAGATCGTTGATGATATCCTTAATGTCGAGGGAGAGGAAAAACTGCTCGGCAAAAGCGTCGGAAGCGATGCGGACAGAGGAAAAGCAACCTATCCCGGTGTTCTGGGCCTTGATAGTTCGAAGAAGCGGGCACAGGAATTGATAGGTAAGGCTGTTGATGTTCTGGACCGGTTTGATGAGCAAGCGGATCCGTTGCGGATGATCGCAAGGTATATCGGAGACCGAAAGGGCTGACACAGAATTGATGGACATGATGATATTCCTGTACCTGATCTGACACTCTTCTGCATGAGAGGGGCTTCTTTACTCTGCACGGTAATGCCACGTGGTTACTGCGGCTATCTCCGGGTACGTGATTCGACGCTGGTGGGAAAAGAGGGTACCTCCCTAAGAAGAATTTTGCCAGAGTCTCCTACCTTGTAACGGCCTTCACACACATGCCACCACCGACACCAAGCAGTTTTCGTTGAGGCCCCTGATTGGGTCAAGAGAATTAGAAGATGATTCCATCCGGATATTGTCGAAAGAGGGTGTTCTGTTCTTATGATCCGATTGCTTGATAAGGTCAGCAGTCCTGCTGACATCAAATCTTTTAGTTTCGATGAATTAGTGCAACTTGCAGAAGAGATCAGGGAGGAGATCATCTCCGTTGTGGCCAACAATGGGGGGCATCTTGCTTCAAGCCTTGGTACGGTGGAGTTGACCATTGCCCTACACTACATATTCGATGCCCCTCATGACAAGATCATCTGGGATGTTGGTCATCAAGCCTATGCCCACAAGATATTGACCGGCAGGAGAGACAGGTTCCATACCTTGCGCCGGGATGGAGGGATCAGCGGTTTTCCCAAGAGGGAAGAGAGCCAGTACGATGCCTTCGGTGTGGGCCACAGTGGCACTTCAATATCTGCGGCATTGGGTATGGCGGAGGCAAGGTGCCTGAAGAATGAAAAACACAAAGTTATCGCCGTTATCGGCGATGGTTCCATGGCTGCAGGATTGGCCTTCGAAGGGCTCAACCAGGCAGGACATAGAAAAAAGGACATAATCGTTGTCCTCAATGATAATGAAATGTCCATATCACCGAATGTGGGCGCCCTCTCTTCTCACCTGAACCGTCTTATGACCGGACAGCTCTTCACCAGGTTTCGGAATGACATGAAGAATTTCTTCAGGAAAATCCCCGGCATCGGGCGGTCTCTATACAGGGTGTTTAAACAGGCAGAAGAGTCGTTGAAAGGCTTCATAGTTCCGGGGTCACTATTTGAGGACTTGGGGTTTAAGTACGTTGGACCCATTCACGGACATCGTTTGAACCATCTGATTGAGAATATCAAAAATGTGAGAAAGTTGGATGGCCCGGTCCTGGTCCATGTGTTGACCACCAAGGGTAAGGGCTACCTCCCTGCGGAGAAAGATCCCGTAACCTTCCATGGTATCGGCTCATTTGACATAGAGACAGGTAAGCCGCTAGATGAAGGCGGAAACCCGCATACTTATACAGAGGTCTTCGGTGATGCCATGGTCAAACTCGGTAGAATAAACGACAGGATCGTGGGCATTACTGCCGGCATGTCTGACGGGACCGGTCTTCACAAGTTTTCTGAGGCATTCCCTGAAAGGTTTTATGACGTGGGCATAGCGGAAGGACACGCGGTTACCTTTGCCTCGGGTATGGTGACCGGTGGGTTTATCCCTGTTGTAGCCATCTATTCCACATTTTTGCAAAGGGCCTACGATCAGATCGTTCATGACGTGTGTATGCAAAAATTGCCTGTGGTCCTGGTCCTTGACCGGGGGGGGATTGTGGGCGAAGATGGTCCTACGCATCATGGTCTCTTTGACTGTTCTTATCTCCGCCATATCCCCAATATTGTAATCATGTCCCCCAAAGACGAAGATGAGCTGCAACATATGCTCAAAACGGCTGTTGGTTGTGGCAGACCTGTTGCCATAAGGTATCCCAGGGGCAAAGGGTACGGCGTAAAACTCGAGCCCGAGTTGAAATCCTTGGAGATCGGTAAGGGTAAGGTCCTTAGGGAGGGGGAGGATGTCTTGATCATAGGAATAGGCTCTACTGTCTACCCTGCTCTGGAGGCAGCCAAGCGTGT
The DNA here is from genome assembly GCA_030643245.1 of Deltaproteobacteria bacterium. Taxonomy (GTDB): domain Bacteria; phylum Desulfobacterota; class UBA8473; order UBA8473; family UBA8473; genus JAUXHQ01. The sequence continues at coordinate 6,990 of DAOWME010000030.1, read as the reverse complement.
TGAACGAGAGGATATAGAGGTAGCGGTTGTCAATGCCCGTTTTATAAAACCCCTTGACGAGGAATTGATCCTTTCCCTGGCAGATAAAATCAAGAAGGTTATTACTGTTGAAGAAAACGTTCTTGATGGTGGATTTGGCAGCGCGGTCCTTGAACTTATGGAGAGGAATGCTCTCCGGGATGTGCGGGTGAAGCGCATGGGCATCCCCGACAAGTTTGTTGAGCACGGTCCTCAGCAACTTTTAAGGGCCAGGTATGGTTTGGACGAAGAAAATATCGTTCAAGCGGTAAAAGCGTTGTTGGATTGAAGATATCTCAATATCTGACCGCCCTTACTCCTTTATCTCTCAGGAACCGGTTGAGGTCCCTGTCCAGGTTGGCTTCAGTGAAAAGGGTCTTATAGGAGGGGTTTTCCTGAAGCATAAAACCTGGGATTGAGACCGTAATGTTGTGTGGATCGCCTTTTTGGACGGTATCGAAATCAAATGTAGAAGAAGAGTACTCCATGCCCAAGAAAGTCAATACCTTTGAGATCACTGATTTAGAGGGTTCATCTTTCCTTGTTTCCAGGACACGGAAAGCGTTCTCGGTGAGCATGTCCACCATGTCGTCGGGGAGGTCCTTAAGGGTAATAATGAAATCGTTGCCGCCCTTACTGAGGTATATGTCCGCTGTAATCCCCATCTGAAAAGCAGCGCCGCTTGTTTTCGAGAGAGACAACTTTGCATTTTCCGTGAACGGCTGGTTTATCAGGGTCAAGAGGGTGGAGACCAATTGCTTGTTGTTTGACGAATCGAGTATATCAACTCCTTCTCCCGCACCTGTCACCCCCTCCTCTTGATCGTTTCTTTCTTTCTTCTTTCCTGCAAGGGAGAAATCAACGACCTTTACACCAGACCTTTGAAGGTAATTTTTGATTGCCGGGGGAGTTCCTTTATCCCCTTTGTTGACTATGTTAACAGCGACCGTCCTGCCCGTTCGGGCGCTCTCCTTGTCTTTAATAATTTTCCAGTCCGACCATATCTCCACGGTTATGTCGCCGTTCAGTGTTATGGGGTCATTTTCCCTAGTTGCGGAGTAATACCCGGACACGGAGAAAAGTTTGGCAAAGACAGATTCTACGCTTTCGTCCTTTCGGACATCTACAAACCTGTATTTTTTCCAATTGGATTCTATGAGTTTTTCTACCCTGGCCGGCAATTCGTTACCCATGTCTATGATTACCTTCCTTCCGTTTTCCATCTCCAGCACAGGAAAAGCTGTCGAGTCCAAGGTGAGTTCCCCACCCCCGGGCACCGGGATATGATAATTCCCTTTATTGTTATAGCGCTCTCCAATATTTACAAAAAAGGCTCCAATAGAATCCTGGAAGGCTCTCGGATCAGGTTCGGTTTGGGTGGGTGCAGTTTTTTCCGTTTCAGTTGAGGCCATTTGGACCTCCGCCCCTCCAGGTGAAGGCGGCTCTTGCGGCGTATCGGTTGTTTCAGCCGGTAGTGGTTGGGTTTGGGACTTATCGGCCAATTCACGCTTTTCCTCCGGGATACGCTTCTGCACGGGAACACGTATCCGCTGGTGGACTTTGATTATGTTAGGGTCTTTAATGTCCGGGTTCAATTCGCAGAAGTGTCTGATAAACTCTTTAAATACTAAATGCCTTGGCACCTTATATGTATGAAGTAGGATATTTGAAACACACTCTCCTGGCGCCACTATGTGTTCCTTGACGTCGAAAGAATATGACGGTGAAGGAGAGACCATGGTGTCTTTAGTTCTTTTTACTGAGATGGTCTTAGTAAATGACAGGCTCAAATGATCTTTCGATTCACGCGCTTCACTCTTACAGAATAACAAAAGGCAAAAGATCATACACCACGACACTAAGATCAAAGACTTTCTCATTTTTTCACCCTTAGATTAGTGTGCAACCAGAAATGAGATATTTTTTTGCAAGGTCAAGGAAGATGAAGATTTTAACCGCAGGAATACATTGGGTATTTTGAGGATTAAGATCTGAATCTGGCCTGTCTGCGTGCTACGCACAGGCAGGCACAGAGATTGCGAAAAATAGCCATTTATGGATGGGCACTAGATTAAGATGTTTATTGAAACCTTTTAACTTACACCACATCTGTCCACCAAGGCATTTGTGCCTTATACCAGAAACACTATTCCATGTCAAGCAACGGTTTTCGGTAATGGAACTATCTATAGGTTTTCTTCAAGAAATCTCCTTCTAGCCCCCTTTACAAAAGGGGGGAAGTTTTGAATTCCCCCTTAATAAAGGTGGGTTAGAGGGAGGTATCCTAAGTTGGTATTACCGATCTTTTTGCCCGATTTTGAAACTATTTATTTGGTATTTCCCCACCGGGGACTACGTCGCCGGCTTCCTGAACCTATCCCCACAAGAGGAAATGGTTCTCTAAAAAAGTGGGAACATCGTAGTCCCGCAATGTCAGCAGGTCTGACTGATCACATATGGAGCATGGAGGAATTGCTGACATTCAGAGTGCCGGAGGTCCGGCTCGCTTCTCCTTGAGCTGCTGAAAGGGATACTCTTAGCAGCCCTATTAACTTTCTTCCTCGTGGAATTCTTATGTCTGGAGGAAGGGAGAAAACTCACTCTTACAATATCCAAAACGCTATCTGAGGTTTATGAAGAAAAAAAACAATGCTCTGTTCGAAAAAAACAGATCACAGAACCCTCCAAAAACATTTATCTCAACTGTAAAGGGACACTACCTCTTTTTTGATAAGGAACAAAAACCCCTTCTTAAGTCAACTCAAAGACAATGGCGATCTCCATGGTAAGATCTCCCCTGGAGATAGTGACCGGTGGCGGCGGAAATGGGGCCGCATCTCGTACAGCCCCGAGAGCCGCCCTGTCCAGAATCTTGTGCTGCGAGGATCTTACAAGCTCCAGACCCTTTAATTTTCCTTCTTTTGTAATCGTAAACCGTAAGGTGGCCATCCCCTCCATATGCCAGGTTTTAGCCAGGTGAGGATAATTCTTGAAACGCTCTATACGGAGACGAATCATCTCTATATAGTTATCCTTTGCCTCGTAATCAGCCGCCAGCTCCCCAGGCTCCCAATCGGACACAATCAGCCCCTGGATTTTCGGGATCTCTGGATGGCTGATCGACTCTACCAGCGTATCGGGTAAATGGTTTTCTGCTGGTTCTATTTTCATCGGCCTAAAATCAGGTATGGGATTCCTTTTTACCTCCAGTCTCTTTACTTCCTGCGGAAGCTTCGGGGTCTTTGGGCGGCACCTCGGTCTGGGTATACTTCTCTGTCTTGGTTCTGAAGTATCCTGCAACGTTAACTCTATGGGGGTAAAAAGATGAGATCTGTAGAGTCCGGAAACATGCATAAAGACAACAAGGTGTATACCAATAGAAATTCCTACCAAACTGAGTAATAACCAGTTGGGTTTTATTTTAGAGACGGATCCCATACCTAAAAATCCTTCTCCGTAGCCAGGCACAACCTCCCTGCACCTGCCGCCTTTGCCAGATCCATGACCTTCACAACCCTGTTGAGCATTACAGCGCGATCGTCCTTTACGACCACGAGACGATCTTCCCGGTCTTTGATCATCTCCTTTAACCGGTCAAAAAGCTGGGGATGGGATACCTCTTCCCTGCCCAGAAAGGCCCTCCCCTCACGGTCCACATACACTGTGATCTCTCTCTCCGTCTGTGGCGCCGATGCTCTAGCCTGTGGTAGTTTCACCTTGATCCCCTCGTCGGCTATGAAATTCGTGGTCAGGAGAAAATAGATCAAGAGGAGGAAGATGATATCAAGGAGTGCGATCAGAGGTACGTTAACCTCAAGACGTGGTCTGGGTTTAAAATGCGCTATCATAATACACCTCTCTACCGGCCTCTGTTCAATGCTTTGATAAAGGTGACCGCTCCATCCTGCAACTGGGCCTGGAAGCCGTCTACCCGGCTCGAAAGGTAGCTATGAGCCACCATGGTGGGCAGGGCCGTGGTCAGCATAGCTTCCCATATCCCTCCCGCCAACACGGCGGCATTGACTTTCCCCCCATCTCCTGGATAACCATAAAGGCCTTGATCATACCGAGAACCGTGCCCAGAAGCCCTAAAAGTGGGGTAATATTCCCGATAGTGGCCAACACATTAAGATAACGAGAAAAATTACGTACCTCCTCTTCGGTGGTATGCACGAGGACCGTTTCCAGGGTCTCTCTGTCCCCATCTTTTACATCGAGCGCATTTACCAGGACACGGGCCATGGGAGAATCGCCGCCTTTAGCAAGCTCAATGGCCTTGTCCTCCTCTCCTGCTTTAAGGTGCCTGCTGACATTTTCCACCAGGCCATCCCTCTGAACCCCAATCCTGCTGAAGCGTATTAGCCTTTCCAGAAAGATAGCCAGTGCCAGCACAGAGCAAAAAAGAATCGGCACCACAAGAATGCCACCCTTTGCCAGAAAGTCCATCATTATTACCTCCCTTATTTGAGAAAGTGAGCAAGTGGGACCGTGAGCAGGTGAGAATCATAGAAGCCTTGTTTTCAATAACCAGGAATCAGGATTGTTTCCCATACTGACCAACTTCCCTATTATGTTATCGTAAATTCGATGCAGTTCTTTGCCAACATCCCTATCGATGTATTTACATTTGACAGCATACTCCAGCCAAACCTGTGTCTCCGCAGCTTCACTCTCCGATTCATTTAATTTGTTAATAAAGGCCTTTTCGTACTTTCTTCTCCTCCAGGCTTCAGCAATAGCCGAAGAAATAGAACGTGAAGAACGTCGTATTTGATCCGTTAGGGAATAAATCCCTTCTTTTGGAAATCTTTTTGTTATCTCAAAGATTCGCATCGCAGCTTCAACTGACAGTTGATAAATCTCCAACTCCCAATGGTACTGTACTTTCTTATTCACCTTCTCACCTGCTCACCTTCTCACCCACACTCTCTTCAATATCCGGATTCCCATCAAAATTAATATCCCTTGTTCTTGTCACCAGAGCCTCAGATTCATCGTATTCCTCCCAGAGGTCAGGGCGACCGTCCTTATTAGTATCCTCTTCTATACTTGTCACCTTTCCGTCCTTATAGTAATACCAGATATCTCCCGCGCCGTCGGCGTTATTGTCCTTCTCCGCCCGGATTGGTTCTTCGGCATCATTGTAAAACCAGGTGATAGAAAGTCGACCGTTGCCATCGTCTTCTTCTTCGCTCTTCGTGAGCTTCCCTCGGGCATTATAATGTTCCCTTATGTCCAGGCTTCCGTCACTATCTTCATCAATCTCTTTGAGCCTTAAGATGCCGTCTTTATAGCAATAGTGCCCTTCGGGCCTCCCATCACCATCACTATCAACATCCACCACCATGGACCACGGGGGTTTATTGAACCATTGAGTGACATCAAATCGACCGTCACTGTCTTTGTCTCTTATGAGCCTCCATTTTTTCCCGTTTTTATAGAAGACCTTCAAGCTGACCTTTCCGTTCCCTTGTTCATCCCTTTCCAACCTGAGAAGCTCTCCATTTCGATAGTATTGCCAGGTATCGGTCCTTCCGTTTAAGTTGGTATCGCTTTCTACCTTTTCCTTTTCCTCCTCCGCGTTGAAGAATATCCTTACATCCGGTTTCCCGTCTTGATCCTTGTCCTCTGTTTGAAGATGCAGCTTGCCTTTCCTGAAGAGTGAAATCGTATCCATAACCCCATCACAGTCAGAGTCATATTCTAACTTGACAGGTTCACCTTTGCAATAAGTCCGTATCCTGTCCACACGTCCCGTATGCCTGGTGTCTTCCCCGATATTTTCGGCAAGCCCCTGAGAATCAAAATGACAGAAGAAGTCTGTCTTCCCATCAAAATTCGTATCTTTCTCCTGGAAAACCGGTTTCCCATCCTTAAATCGGGACATAACATCAAAGTCACCATCCCCGTTGGTGTCTTTCTTCTCATCAACCGGGTGACCTTTCTCGTAACGGGTGATCACATCAAACTGACCGTTCAGGTCTAAGTCCTTCTTCTGCTCTTGGAGTTCTCCATTCCGGTAGAAGCGGAAAACCTCCATCTTTCCATCACCATCCAGGTCGTGACGGCTTTCTCCAGGCAAACCCTCAGCATCATAAAATGTGACTGTCTCCACCCGGCCGTCCCCGTCCCAGTCGACTCGCCTTTTAAAAAGTATATCGCCCCGATAGGTTTGCCAGACATTGATCTTGCCGTCACCGTCTGTGTCCTTTGTGGAACGGGACAAGCTTCCTTCCATGAAATGGTAAATGGTGTCAAAGAGACCGTCTCCTGTGGTGTCCTTTTTCATCTTCAGAGGCCGTTCCTGGAGGTCAAAGTACACGATTTGGTTCAACTGGCCGGTGTCAGTCGAGGCTTGCTCATGTCGAACCCTTTTTCCTCCTTCAAAATAGTCCCAGGCATCGATCGTACGGTCATGATTCCTATCCCTTTCGACCCTCTTGATCTGCCCACCCTTGTAAAATTGAAAACTGTCCATCATGCTGTCCGCATTTGTGTCAATATCGAGGCTGATGAGTCTTTTCCTGTCATCGAAATGGGCGATCCGGTCTATCTTGCCGTCGTTATCGGTGTCCCGTTCAACAGTCCTGGCCAGGGGAACCCCTGAAGTCATCACCATAAACAGGATCATCATGGTTAATATGGAAACACATCGCATGAAAAACATTAGATAGCTCATTTTTGTTCAGGCACAAGCTGGTTTCCATCCAGAAATGGCCTGTTTTCCCCTGACCCCACGGGCATAAATCTGAGGGAGCACCAGTAAGATTATGGCCAAAAAAGATACCGTTAATCCTTTATGCATTGCATTCCCCTTCCTTGTGACCAAAGTAAAGATAGACTAACAGGCCAAGACCTATGGTACCCAGTCCGAACAGGGAGGTGACGGGTCTGCTCTTGATGGAAAAATAGATGATCCACAGATTACCCAAAATAAACAGCAATGGGGTTACAGGATATCCGAATGTGCTG
>DAOWME010000084.1 GCA_030643245.1 Deltaproteobacteria bacterium | reverse complement strand
TGTTCGATCTAAAAATACAAAACCACAGGAATAGTCTTACCTATTTCGAGGATTTTGTGTTTGAAGATCGGTCAAAGATGGCCTGAAGATGAGATGTACAAATGGGGAAGTTATTTCGGCCTCGCCCCTAAGCACTACCAAACTATTTAGTGGATGGAAATCTATGCCAGGTCAGGGGCGTATACTTCCAAATATGCCCTTTGTTAAGATCTCCTCTGCTCCCCGGATAATACGGTCTATGAGTTCTTTCACTGAAGGTATGTCATCTATCCCACTCACAGCGAGAGAAGCGGGGGCTAGTTTCAGAATCTCCTCTATTTCAAAAGACTGTTTTTCTTCGGGGTCTTCTTTGAGTAGAAGCCTTTCAAGCTTGGACATCCATTCACTGTGAGGGATTTGGCCTTTCTGTTTCATTACCCTCTCCAGATCTTTCGGATCGGGCGGAACCAGGACTTTGTTGATGAGTTTACGGTCATCGGGCCTCGTGCTGACCATATATTGTTTGTGTTTTTCCGATATGGGACACTCCTGAGTGGCCATGAACGCTGTCCCCAGATAGGTGCCTTCCGCACCCATGGCCAACGCAGCCAAAAAACTGCGTGCATCAGAGATACCTCCCGCAGCAATGATCGGTATCTTGATCTGCTTTGCCGCCCACGTTATGGCAATTAGTGTTGGGAGCTGGTCGATGCTCTTGAACCCCGTTCCCTCCATGCCTACAATTACAACTGCGTCTACCCCTTGCGCTTCAGCGATCAGGGCGTGTTTGACTGTGGCTACTTTGTGGATCCATTTGACGCCGGCATCTTGTAACCTTTTTCCATGCTCCTCGCCTTTAAAAGCCGCTGTTTCCACCACAGAAATGCCTTCTTCTATCGCAACCTCTCTCATTCCATCTATATGTGGACACATACCAACAGTGAGATTGACACCGATGGGGTTGTCGGTCAAAGATTTGGCCTTTTGTATGTCTTTCCTCAGTCCCTCAGGGGTCTTCAACGCCCCGGCAGTGATTATTCCCAGCCCTCCAGCCGCGGATACCGGGGCTGCAATTTCAGATGTACCAAACCCGCCATATGCGCCTTGAATGATCGGATACTTTATTCCAAACATTTCCGTTATCTTCGTCTTCCATTCCACAGTGCTTATTCCTCCTTTTTTCTTTTGGATGATTCGGGTAGGCATCCCTCAGAAAAAACATAGCTTGATAGCAGCGAACGATCCCCAGTCGACTTAAAGATTTATTTAAATACTTCGTTTAACTGTAAATCATGGTGGTTATTGAGAAGCTACAAAGAATACCGGTAAATAGTCGCTTTTCATTGGGCATACGACAACCCGTGGCGATCAGGATTCGATGACCTCCGATGAAAACCAGTATAGGCCTGGGGTGCTTTGGTGTCAACAGAAAAAGTATAGCAAGATACCTCACTTGCGCAGTCCCAGATGTCAATTCGGATCCTGTTTGGTTTTTGCTTTTACCGACATCCTACCCCGTTTTTCTCTTGCCAAATCGAATTGATCATGATATATGTGTACTCTTTTTGCAAATCCTGGGTGGCCGACGGGCTGCTAATAGCATGGAAAGCAAAGACTTTATGACAGATTGTAGTTGATGAAAAGTAACTGAATAGCCCCCCCCCCGACAATGGTTTAAATGCATAATTCAAATGAGTTTCAAAATTTCTGATGAGCGTATAGATTTTGTCGGACATTGCGGCCTAATCATCTCGCAGATAAACTCACGAAGGAACAACGAGTTTGGTACTCGGTTCCTGTGTTCTGTAATTCTTAAATAAAGGAGGATTTGGTAAATGGCATACAATGCGGTAGAAATGGCAGACTGGCAAATTTCCGAAGCAGCGGAAGTAAACATGCCTGATCCGGATGAGTGGAGAGAGAAACTGGGCCTTCAAAAAGATGAGATGCATCCCATGGGCAGACTGGCTAAGCTTGATTTCCTGAAAATCATTAACCGACTGCAAGACAAACCCGACGGGAAATACATTGAAGTAACCGCTATCACACCCACTCCTTTGGGTGAAGGCAAAAGCACAACATCATGCGGTTTAATGGAAGGTCTTGGCAAACGTGGTGAAAATGTTGGAGGCGCGCTCAGGCAGCCATCAGGCGGTCCAACCATGAACGTCAAGGGAACAGCAGCAGGGGGAGGCAATTCTCTTCTTATCCCAATGACCGAATTTTCCCTGGGACTTACCGGTGACATTAACGACATCATGAACGCCCACAACCTGGCGATGGTGGCAACGACTGCCCGCATGCAGCATGAGCGGAATTACAACGATGAGCAATTGCAGAGGCTCACGGGCATGCGGCGTTTTGACATTGATCCTACCCGTGTTGAGTTGGGATGGATCATGGATTTATGCGCTCAAAGCTTGAGAAATATTATAATCGGCATAGGCGGCCGTATGGACGGCTTTACCATGCAGTCGAAGTTCGGAATTGCCGTTGGCTCGGAATGTATGGCTATTCTGTCTGTCATCAGAGATCTCGCAGATCTTAGGAAACGCTTGGATGAGATTACCGTGGCCTTTGATAAGAGCGGAAACCCTGTCACCACCGGTGACCTGGAGGTAGGTGGAGCCATGACCGCCTTCATGCGCAATACCATTAACCCGACGCTCATGTGTACTGCCGAATATCAGCCCTGTATGGTCCATGCCGGGCCGTTTGCCAACATTGCCGTAGGCCAGTCTTCTATCATCGCTGACCGTGTCGGGTTGAAACTCTTCGATTACCATGTTACCGAGAGTGGCTTTGCCGCTGATATCGGCTTTGAGAAATTCTGGAATGTAAAATGCCGGTTCAGCGGTCTGAAACCACATGTCTCTGTTTTGACAAGCACTATTCGCGCCCTCAAGATGCACGGTGGAGGTCCGAAGGTTGTGGCAGGCAAGGCCCTCCCTGATGAATATACCAAAGAAAACCTGGAACTCGTGGAAAAGGGATGTGAAAACATGGTTCACCATATCAATACTATCCGCAAGGCCGGTATCAACCCTGTAGTCTGCGTGAACCGTTTCTATACTGACACTGACGCCGAGGTCGCCATAGTAAGAAAGGCTGCCGAGGCCGCAGGAGCCCGTTGTGCAGAGTCCAAACACTGGGAGAAAGGTGGCGACGGCGCACTCGAATTTGCCGATGCGGTCATTGATGCATGCAAGGAGGAAAACGACTTCAAGTTCCTCTATCCTCTTGAAATGAAACTGAGGGACCGTGTTGACAATATCGCCAGGGAGGTCTATGGTGCAGATGGAGTTTCGTGGAGCCCTGAGGCAGAGGCCAAGGCTAAGATGCTGGAAAACGACCCCAAGTATGCCGATTTCGCCACGATGATGGTTAAGACGCACCTCAGTCTGACCCATGACCCGGTAATTAAGGGCGTGCCCAAGGGATGGACCTTACCTATACAAAATGTGCTTATTTACTCAGGCGCCAAGTTCCTTTGCCCATGCGCCGGAACCATCAGCCTTATGCCTGGAACCAGTTCCAACCCGGCGTTCAGAAAGATTGATGTGGATGTGAGAACCGGTAAGGTAATGGGTCTCTTCTGAGAAAGAAAGACGAGGAAAAAGATTTTAATAATTCACGAACTAGAGCCCGGGTTTCTCTCGGGCTCTATCTTTTTGGACAGAAAGGCCTGACCGAAGATAGACCGGATCACTGGAGGAAAAAATGGGTCTCCATAGGTAGTGTCCATCCAGAAATGGCTATTTTCTCCTTCCAATTTTCGATGAGGCGTGTTATTTTTTGTGTAAATTTTACGTATGAAGAAGGGCGGTTAGCCTATGTTTAACATTACGGAAAAGGCTAAGGAGAAGTTGAACAGTCTATTACAGGAGGATGGAAACAAAGGCAAGGCATTTAGGTTGGTGATGAAAGGTATGGGTTGAACAGTCCCAAGCTCGATTTGGTTCTGGATGAACCGAGGGACAATGACAATAGACTGGTGGAAAACGGCTTTGACTTTCTGCTCTCCCAAGAAGTTGTGCTTAGGACCAAATTGTTCAGGACGATAATTATCGATTACTCTGATGGTGTTTATACAGGCGGCTTCAAAATTAAGGGCGGGTACTCCTCATGCGGTTAGACCCGTGCCCATAAACAATTCTTGCAGGGTCGGGGGGGGGTTGTGAGGAGCAGCCGACGCAGCGTTTACAGCCTTCGGGTTTTTTTCCCAAGGCTAGAAGAGAAGACGTGCAATTCTGAATGAATGTTTGTTTACGAGAAAGGATTAAGGGTTATAATGGAAAATTTACGGAATCCGCATATTATGAATTTCTGTCAAAAGTTGATAGAAAAGAAAGGACTAAAGCTGTCGCCGGAGGAATTGGAAAAGAAAGTAGACGGTATGTACTGTGATTTTGAAAACATGCTTGGTAGGAATATGACTGACGCCCTGCCGACGGATAAGCGGGCGGAGTACCTTGCTAAGCAGAAAAATGAGGAAGTCGACTTTGAAAAGATTGGACACATTTTTGAAGAAAATATTGTGAATCCGGATGAGATCTTGAAAAACACGATGCAGGAATTCGCAAGACTTTTTTCGAATGCGGAATGAAGAGGGATGAAGATGTCAAGTGATAGAATACCAGATTGTCCACACTGCGGAGGGACGCTGAGTAAATGGAAGACACCACCAGAATCTACCTGGGGGACTGAGTTTCAATATGTTTGTTTCAACGACGATTGCCCTTATTTTGTCCGAGGCTGGGATTTTATGAAGCAGAGCAACAAAGCAAACGCGTCGTACCGACACCGCTACAATCCCGTTACGGGCAAAGCAGGTCCGCTACCTGTGTGGTCTCATGACGCCTTGAAAAATGACATTATCGAGGATGCAACGGAATAAACAGTTACAGAGACATACCCAACTACCTTCTTGTGCCTTTCTATTTCAACCCATGATTACCGGGATGGTTTCCCAAGCCCTGATATGTATGAGATATATGTGGCTTTGACATAACCATCCAGGTGGTTTGGTTGTCAGTAACATTCCCATCTATTTTCTTGTTGCTGGCCACTCACATCCGTTGCCTGTTATGAGCTACAATCTGGCATAAAGGACTAGGAAACTATCCAAGGTTAGGGGCGAGGCCGAAATAACTTCCTCAAGTTGGCGCTCAGATTTAGGTCAGATTTATTCGATCTGAAAATACAAAACCACAGGAATAGTCTTACCTATTTCGAGGATTTTGTGTTTGAAGGTCGGTCAAAGATGGCCTGAAGATGAGATGTACAAATGGGGAAGTTATTTCGGCCCCGTCCCTTACGTTAATCGCTTACGTTAAATTCTTGAGGGAGGAGGAGGTTAATGAAAAAGTGTTTGTATATGATAGGGTTATTGGCAGTATTCCTATTACTTACTGGCATGTCGGGCTTAGGAGGAACACCGGCCAATCGAGTACCAACTCCGGAAAAAGACTTTTCTGCCACGTTCATTGATAAGCAAGCTATGGTGACTGTATGCACTCAAGTCAGTAGACAGGGAGAGACATTCTTCATGGGCAAAAGGGGTGATGGTACTGTTACCGTTTCCTTCGAAAAGGTTCAGACAGTAGAATTCAAGAACCGAGGCGATAAGGTGACTGCTGTGATAAAACTGACAAATGGCAAGACCGTGGAAATAGAAGTGGATAGAGGTCAAACATTCTACGGGAACGTGGACTTCGGCACCTTCAAGATAGAGGCGGCCGATCTTAAAAGGGTTACATTTGGCAACTAAGGGACGGGGCCGAAATAACTTCCTCAAGTTGGCGTTCAGATTTAGGTCAGATTTGTTCGATCTGAAAATACAAAACCAGAGGAATAGTCTTGCCTATTTCGAGGATTTTGTGTTTGAAGGTCGGTCAAAGATGGCCTGAAGATGAGATGTACAAATGGGGAAGTTATTTCGGCCCCGTTCCTAAGGATCTTAGCCTGTGTCGATCCAGGAATGGCTATTCTCCAGCAATCTCCAGGCCTGCTCTTTGGAATGGAATGCAGGGCACACCCCTCGGGGTACAGATTTGGATACGTTAGAGGCAAGGTGAAGAATGCGGCCATTAAGAAAACTGATTCTTCCATTTGTCTTCGTTGTCTTGATAATTGAATATTCCTGTACATCTCCCAGATACCTCCACTATCCTAAATCATCCAAGGAAGAAGCAGAGATAGGCATAGCATCGTGGTACGGGGCGGATTTTCACGGCAAACCGACATCTAGTGGGGAAACATACAACATGTATGATTTGACTGCGGCCCACAAGACCTTGCCTCTTGGCACCTACGTGATGGTTACTAACCTGGAAAACAGAAAATCTGTGGCTGTAAAGATAAACGATCGAGGCCCGTTCGTGAAAGGGAGGATCATTGATCTCTCTTATGCCGGAGCAAAGGCCTTGGACATGGTGGAGAATGGAATTGTCAGGGTTCGAGTTGTGGTAACGCGAAGGGTAAAGCACCATGCCTTGCCCTATACACTTCAGGTTGGTTCATTTAAAGAACGGATGAATGCTTTAAAGTTGAAGCGAGAATTGGATAAGCAATACGAAGATGTTTATATTATAATCACAAAAATATCGGGCGGTCATTACCATAGGGTAAGGATGGGGTATTTCGATTCAAGGGCGTCGGCAGAGAAGATCGCTCAACGATTGATCAGGGATGGACATACTGCTTTCCCCACAACAAGGGAGTGGTGATCGGTCATGTTTTTCATCAATAAATCAGATGACATGTGGTCCGTTATTAGAAGGCGTTTCATGATTGAAATTGTGCAAATTTAGTTTGCCCAAAAGGGTATTCTATGATAGGTTTTTCAGTATACATCGCGATACTGGAGTTGTTCGATATCCTCGAATCTGATCTTTTGGAAAGGAGATATGTATGGGTAGTGAAGAGAAAATCAAGTCAACTAGACGATTCGACGTTTGTCCTGTTACTGAAACCTCAGCAGGTATACCTCTGAAGGATGTGTACGGTCCTCAGGATTTGGAAGGGATCGATTACAAGGATGATGTGGCAGACCCTGGAGAGTACCCTTTCACTAGGGGTATCTGGAGTAATATGTACAGGGGGAAATTGTGGACAAGGAGGGTCTTTACAGGCCTGGGGTCCACTGCGGACACCAATGAGAGATATAAGTACTTGCTGGGCAAGGGTGCATCAGGGTTGTACTGCTTTGGTGACACCATAACCCATCAGGGGATCGACCCGGATCATCCTCTGGCTGAAGGTTATGCGGGTGTCAGTGGTGTTTCCATAGTCTGTTTGCAGGACATGTATCACCTCTTCGATGGGATATCACTGGAAGACGTGAGTGTATCCTTTAACAATCCCTCTATGGCAGCCACTGTTGTGTACGCGGCGTTTGTTGCGTATGCGGAAGAGATGGGGTACGACCTCAGCAAGATCAGCGGTTCTATCCTTAACGAACCGATACATCTCGTGTACAGTATGTTTGAGACCAACGCCAAGCCATTAGAACTCGCGGCAAAATTGGCAACCGATGTGATTGAATACTCCATAAAAAATACTCCTAGATGGCATCCGATAGCCCCCAACGCTTATGACATGCATGAAAAAGGAGCCAACGCTATCCAGGAAATGGCTTTTACCATAGCCATCATGGAGGAATATATTCAGAGGATGATAAAGAGGGGGTACAATATCGATGCGTTTGCTCCGAGGGTGAGTGTGTTCGGGTGTGCGTGTGATATAGACTTCTTTGAAGAGATCTGCAAATTCAGGGCAGCCAGAAAGGTGTGGGCCAAATTGATGAAAGAAAAATACGGCGCAAAGAAAGCTGCGTCCTGCAGACTGTATTTATCGGTTCACACATCCGGAAACTCTCTAACGGTGCAACAGCCTGTAAACAATGTGGCAAGGGTTACCCTTGAATCCCTCGCATGTGTACTCGGTGGTCTCCAGTCATTCGATCCGGCAGGATACGATGAGGGCTACTACATACTCACAGAACACTCGGCTTTAACATCATTGAACATCCACAATATACTCGCCTATGAGTCAAGAGTAGCAAGCGTGGCAGATCCACTGGCCGGTTCCTATTTTATTGAGTCTCTTACGGAGAAGATGGAACAGGAAATGTTTAAGATCATCAATAAGATAGACGACATGGGTGGCGCAATCAAGGCCACGGAATCGGGGTGGATCGGTTCGGAGATGGATCATGAACTCATTAAAGAGCAAAAAGAGATAGAGGAAAAAAAGAGAATCATAGTGGGGATGAATGAATTTACTGTTTCAAAGGAAGAAGAGGTCCCAATAGAGGTGGGGAGAGATCGGCCTCTTGAAGAACAGATGGCTACCTCTAAGAAGAGGGAAGATGAGATCAGTAAACTGCGGGAAACAAGGGACAAAAAGGCAGTCAAGAATGCGTTGGAAGATTTGAGGGGGCAAGCAGCCAAGGGCGAGGATCATAATCTGATACCCGCCATGATGGAATCATTGAGGGCCAAGGCAACCCTCGGGGAGATACTGGGAGTAATTCGTGAGGCGAACGATGCGAGTTACGACCCTTATGAAGTCATACAATATTCCCTTTAGCGGTTCCTTCCTTTCACCGGGCTATATCTGTAGTGGTTCAGTATTGAGGAAGAGCAGTATCCATGGATCATTTCAGGGAATGAGATGACCAGTGACAGATCAGTTGGAAGACGGGTAGTTGAAAAGCGGAAGGTTACACATCAGCTTGCCGCTTATGTTTAAGAAAGGGGGTTCATGATGGAAAATTCCAGCAGAAAGGTCAAGATAGTGGTGGCCATGCCTGGACTGGATTGCCATGACAGGGGGATCGTGTATTTGAGCCATGTACTGAGAGAGGCGGGAATGGAAGTAGTCTATCTGGGTAGGTTCAATACGCCGGAAAATATCGTCAATACAGCAATAGAAGAAGATGCAGATGTTATTGCTCTGAGTTATTTGAATGATCATCTCTATATGATATTTTTCCCAAGGGTTGTGGAATTACTCAAAGAAAGAGGGGCCAACGATATATGTGTTATGGCAGGCGGAAGGATCATTGAGGAAGACAGACCCAAGCTGAAAGAATTGGGGATAACAGGGTTTTTTGGACAGAGTACCCCTACCCCGGTTATGGTTGAACATATAGTAGAGAGAGTAAAGAGAGAGAGGTGGAAGGAGAATTAATCCTTGAAAGGAGTCCAGCAATGGCAAATGAAAAGAAAATAGCCCCTGAGAGACGTTTCGATGGTTGCCCCACAACAGAAACATTATCGGGTATCCCTATCAAGGCGAGGTATGGTCCGGAGGATATAAAGGATATAGACTATGAAAAAGACATAGGGGATCCGGGAGAGTACCCTTTTGTGAGGGGCATATGGGGTAACATGTATAGGGGAAAGTTGTGGACCAGACGGGTATTTACCGGTCTGGGAACGGGCATGGATACGAACGAGAGGTACAGGCGTCTCATCGAACATGGAGAAACCGGTCTGTACTGGTTCGGAGACGTCCCATCTTTTCATGGGATTGATCCGGATCATCCTATGGCAGCCGGGAATGCCGGGGTCACAGGCGTATCTTACTGTTGTTTGAAGGATATGTACGCACTCTTCGATGGGATCTCCCTGGAGGATGTAAGTGTGTCCAACAACTGTCCCAGTATGGCGGCGGCTCCAACCTATGCTATCTTTGCAGCTTATGCGGAAGAACAGGGCTATGATCTCAAAAAGATCAGCGGATCGGTGCTCAATGAACCGATCCATGGTGTTTCATCACTATATCCCACCAACTGTGAACCTCTGGACCTGACCGTGAAAGTGGCGACGGATGTCATAGAGCATTCCATCAAGACCACGCCAAGGTTCCATCCCCTGGCTCCAAACGCCTATGACCTGGCGGAGTTTGGAGCTAACCCTGTGCAGGAGATGGCAATGACGATCGCCATTACCAGGGAATATATCGATCGCATGCTGGCCCGAGGCTTTGATATAGATGAATTTGTCTCCAGAACAAACATATTCGGTTGCAGTACGGACATACACCTTTTCGAGGAAGTAGCCAAATACAGAGCAGCCAGGAAGGTATGGTCCAGATTGATAAGGGAGCGCTACGGTGCAAAGAAACCAGGGTCATACCGTCTATACCTCTCTTCCCATACATTGGGTTCATCGCTGACCAAGGAACAGCCGGTAAATAACATTGTAAGGGTTGCGGTAGAAACCCTGGGCTGCGTCTTGGGGGGGCTTCAGTCTGTCGATCCCAGCGGTTACGGAGAGGGATATTTTGTGCTCACTGAGGAAGAAGGACTTACCAACCTTAACCTCCAAAACATCCTTGCATATGAGACAGGGGTGGCGGCGACCGCCGATCCCCTGGCAGGTTCCTATTATGTGGAATCGCTTACCTCCAGGATGGAAGAAGAGATGTGGAAAATAATCGACAAGATCGAAGAGATGGGAGGCGCGATCAAGGCTACGGAATCCGGTTGGATACGGCAGGAATTGGAGAAAGGAATAATCAATAAACAAAAGGATATCGAAGAGAAGAAGAGGATAATGGTTGGGCTGAATGATTTTGTAATCCCTCCCGAGCAAGAAGTCCCCATAAAAGTAGGGAGGGATAGGCCGGTAGAAGAACAGGTGGCAACCTCCAAAAAAAGGGAAGAAGAGATAAAGGCATTCAAGGAGAGACGTGATAAGTCTAAAACGAAGAACGCCCTGGAAGATTTGTGGGACGATGCGAAGAAGGGGGAAGGGTGCTGCCTGATTCCATCGATGATCAATGCCCTGAGGTCCGATGCCACGTTCGGAGAGATCCTGGGCGTAATCCGTACGGCAAATGGTTATTCTTATGATCCTTATAAGATGATTGATTACCCATTTTAGTTAGGGACGTGGCCGAAATAACTTCCTCAAGTTGGCGCTCAGATTTAGGTCAGATTTATTCGATCTGAAAATACAAAACCACA
>DAOWME010000061.1 GCA_030643245.1 Deltaproteobacteria bacterium | reverse complement strand
CCCTGTTCTTTCTTAACGCTCACTAAAATGCTCAAACAGCTGCACGGATTAAAATTTGACCACCGTTGAATCTGTGCCGAGACCGTTTATTTTATTAGAAAGTGTAAACTATTTTATAGCTTTTATGAAGGATGCCCATTTATTACCATATTACCTATTGTTAGAACGCTCCAACATAAATAATTGTCATTCATTCTTATTTTTAGTATAGTACTACAACTTAGGTTTTTCCTGGCATGAAACTTACCCAAGTGTATACACCAATAAATTACACTATTTGGAGGCACTTATGGATGTATCAAAGTGCAATTTCGATGATTATGAAATCGCAAGATTACAGGAATACAGAGACAATCAACCTGACGTACGTATGAAAGTAAGATTTATCGCTCTGTTAATGCTGGCTAAGGGTTTTGAACTTGAGAATGTTACTTCTGTAGTCGGCAAATCGATTCAAACCATTGAAAACTGGCATTATCAATATGTAGAAAAGGGGATTGATAGCCTTAATTCCTTTCAATACAAACCTAATGGACGAGGCTGAAATAACTTCCCCAAGTTGGCGCTCAGATTTAGGTCAGATTTGTTCGATCTAAAAATACAAAACCACAGGAATAGTTTTGCCTATTTCGAGGATTTTGTGTTTGAAGATCGGGTAAAGATGGCCTGAAGATGAGATGCACAAATGGGGAAGTTATTTCGTCCCCGTCCCTTACTTATTTTCTAATCAGCGTCCCCATTTTCTGCCTTAACCCAAGAAATTCAACAAGGAGCGAGAATTATGGCAACAAGCAAAGGAGAGATAACAATAAACGAGGACTTCTGCAAAGGATGCGGGTACTGTATTGAGTTTTGCCCTAAAGACTGTATCATTTTAGGAGACAATTTTAACTCTCAAGGGTATCGGCTGCCAGTCTTTGCACAGAAAGAAGATTGTACAGCTTGCACCATATGTGGCAAGATGTGCCCTGAAAGTGCAATTGAAGTATACAAATACCTTTCCTAGTATGCTATGGCTTACATAGCAATTATTCATCAGTTGTTTGTGCCGGATGCCCCCCTTACTGCACAAGTTGTTATACTCCCTCTATACTAAATTACTCCCCTTCCTGGTTTTTACCATCACAAACAGCTAGTACTTTAACCCCAAAAGATCAATTAGTTACATACCCACACAGACGTGCACAGACTATTTTTTTCAAGCTGTGCAGTTACACAAACCCAGTGTCTTGAAGTGTCTCCGATGATTCAGTTAACAGGATTGCGTTAAGCGCCGGCTGCTTGTTTCGTTTGCTTGTTATACGTAAGGACCTGGACAACATCCAAATATACATAAGAGACGTATCAACCCATTACACATACAACCTTATGCCAGATTGTAGTTCATAACAAGCAAACGAAATAAGTAGCCGGCAAGCGGTAAACCTGACCAACTGCACAGGTCGAAAGATTTTCAAAATAAATTACGTGGAGGACAAGATGGATACAAAGGTGGTTAGACCCTTTTATCTGGGAACGCATATCATGCTGGTTATTGCAATGATCATGGGCCTGGTTCTGTTCCCAAGTTGTGCACCTGCCTTAAGTGATGTGGATTCATCAGGGGAACTTGGTGACGTTACAGGTTTCGACACGGGGCCACTCCCGGTATATTTTGACTTCGATGACATATCAGTCCCTTCAGAACTTACGTTGGACAGGCAGGAGTCATTTGTTTATGAAACCCCTGGGGTAAAGGCGGGAATCCTGGTTCTCAAGGGTCGTGTCGATGTTTCTTCACTAGTATCTTTCTTCACAGAGAGTATGCCCAGACACAACTGGACTTTTGCGAACAGTTTCAAATACAAAAGTTATATCTTGAACTTCTATAAGAAAGACAAGAGCTGCCTGATCAGCATATACGATAAGCTCTTTACTACTGTAGTAGAAATCCGGGTTGGCCCGTTACACGGGGTTGTAGAAAAACCCAAAGAATAAGGAACGGGCAGTCTTCTTTTGGAACACGGCGGAGGACCCAGTGCTGACAAACAAGAAAGTTGTGCTGTGTGTTACGGGCGGAATAGCTGCTTATAAGTCTGCTGAACTGCTAAGAGACATTATGAAACTCGAGGGCCTGTCTCGTGTTATAATGACGAAAAGCTCCCAGGAGTTCATAACGCCTTTAACCTTCCAAACCCTTTCCGGGAACAAGGTGGTGGCAGAACTATTCAGTCTACTTGAAGAGTCAAAAATAGGACATATTACAATAGCAGAATGGGCGGATATATTTGTGATCGCACCTGCAACCGCTAATATCATCGGAAAGATGGCTAACGGTATAGCGGATGAATTCCTTTCAACAACGCTGATGGCAACCACTGCTCCCGTGTTGATTGCGCCTGCAATGAATACCAATATGTATGAGAACCCTGTAGTGCAGAGAAATATCAATGACCTTAAATCACTTGGTTATCACTTTGTGGAACCTGCCTATGGAGAACTCGCTTGTGGAAGAGGGGGAGCCGGCAGATTAGCCGAGATCAGCGAAATTATTGAAGAGATCAAATCCATTCTAACAAAAAAGGACCTTCTGGGGGAACAAATCCTGGTCACTGCCGGGCCTACCGCAGAATCCATTGATCCCATACGATTCATTACCAATCGATCCACAGGGAAGATGGGTTATGCAGTGGCCCGGGCTGCCAGGAGAAGAGGCGCTCAGGTTACTTTAATTAGCGGTCCGTCTACATTGCCCGTACCCCCTGGTGTAAAGTTTCTCCCGGTAAGGACAGCATCAGAGATGAGAACCGCTGTCCTTGATAGCCTTGAACGTTCGACTGTCGTCATTAAGGCTGCGGCTGTGGGCGATTATATGTTCAAGAACGCTCATTCGCAAAAGATAAAGAGACAAAAGGGAACCCTTACCATCAATCTTGAGTCGACCGCTGACATAGTGGCTGAGATAGGCAAGAGGAAGGGTAAGAGGATACTTGTAGGGTTTGCCGCGGAAACAAATGACCTGTTAAATAATGCGAAGAAAAAAATGTTAGATAAGAACCTTGACTTTATTGTGGCAAATAATGTATGCATGGAAGGGGCGGGCTTTGAATGTGATACCAATATAGTACAGATACTGGACCGGCAAGGCGATGCAGAAAGCCTTCCATTGATGAGCAAGGAGGACGTGGCAGAGAAAATCCTGGATAAGGTGGTTAATATCAAGGCCGGGAAAGAAGAAGGCCTCAATGAGAAAGTCTGGGAGATTTGATAATATAAAATGATGAGCCATAAGAGCCTGCTTCAGGATTTCAGTGAAATAGTATCGGACATCAGGGAATATTTAGACTACCAAAAGGATTTAGGTATGGAAGGTCTCCCGGTCTCACATGAGTTTACCGATTATCCCCATGAGTCATGGATACTTAGCGCTAATAGTTTGAGCACTGGGGGGTGTAAAGCAAACTCAGTGATACTGGAAACCATTAAAAAAGAACTGACGGACTGTAAGAGATGTAAGTTACATCTAGAGAGGAGAAATATCGTCTTCGGAGCAGGTAACGAGGAGGCCAAACTGGTCTTTGTCGGGGAGGCCCCCGGTCGAGATGAAGATATACGGGGAGAGCCCTTTGTAGGGAACGCCGGTCAGCTGCTCACAAAGATCATTAACGCAATAAACATGACGCGAAAAGACGTTTATATAGCCAATATTATTAAATGCCGTCCCCCGGGTAATCGAGACCCTGAACCGGATGAAATAGCAACATGCGAACCATTTCTCACCAGACAGATCCAAGTGATAAGACCCAAGATTATATGTGCCCTCGGCGCATTTGCCGCGAAAACCCTGCTCAAAACAGACAGGAAGATATCGGAATTGCGGGGGAGATTCCATGACTATCAAGGGATTAAGCTGATCCCCACCTATCACCCCGCTTTCTTATTGAGAAACCCTCGTTTCAAACAGCCTGTTTGGGAAGATATGCAGATGATACAGAAGGAGTACCCTTATTAAAGCCATACCCTCTTGCAGGACACCCATGATTTTTCAAAAACCCAGCCCAACCGCATTGTTAGCGCTGGCTATTCTTGGTTTGTTGCCATTCTTGGCCCGTGCCGCCCCCTTTGGAAGGGCTCATGTAAATGTAGCCCATATAGATAGTATAATAAACCCGGTCGTTGCCGAGTTCATCAATGAGAGTATAGACATATCATCAGCGGACAGTGCCGAGTGCTTGATAATCCAGCTTGATACCCCTGGCGGTCTCGATCTGTCCATGCGTAAGATAGTCAAGGCTATACTGAATGCCGATATCCCCATCATTGTATATGTTGCTCCCAGCGGTGCGAGAGCGGCATCGGCAGGCGTAATGATAACCATGGCCGGTGATATCGCTGTTATGGCCCCTGGAACAAACATAGGGGCGGCTCATCCTGTGGCCATGGGCGGCAAGAAAATCGATGAAGCGATGGAAAAGAAGGTTGTAAATGATACAGTAGCATATATCAAAAGCATTGCGACAAAACGAGGTAAAAATGTTGAATGGGCCGAAGATGCAGTGAGGAATAGTGTGTCTGTTACTGAAAAGGAGGCCTTGGAGTTGAAAGTTGTTGACCTCATAGCTCCGGATATAGAGACCCTACTGGAAAAAATCGACGGCAGGGAGGTTAAGACCGCAAAGGGGACTATTACACTCCATACAAAAGACGCTAAACTCAAGTTCATTGACATGAGCATCCGACAGAACATACTCAAGGCGCTGAGCAACCCCAATATCGCTTATGTCTTGATGATGTTGGGGATGTTGGGGATGTATTTCGAGTTGGCCAATCCTGGTGCTATATTTCCCGGTGTAATTGGAGGCATATGCCTTATTCTGGCCTTCTATTCCTTCCAGACCCTTCCCGTAAACTATGCAGGAATCCTCCTAATCTTGCTGGCCATAGTCCTTTTTATTCTGGAGGTGAAAGTGACGAGTTTTGGCCTCTTGACTATTGGAGGCATAATGTCTTTGTTTCTCGGTTCTCTGATGTTGTTCGACTCTCCTGTCCCGTATTTGCGGGTGTCCTGGTCTGTGCTTATCCCCGTTGTCCTGGGGATTTCAGGCTTATTCATCCTCGTTGCCACCTTGGCGTTCAGGGCTTATCTGTCTAAGCCGTCGAGCGGAATGGAAGGAATAATTGGGGAGATCGGGGTTGCCAAGACGGAAATATCCGAGGATGGAAAGGTTTTTACACACGGAGAGTATTGGGATGCTTACAGCAAAGATACTATTCCAAAGGGAGAGAAGATTAAGGTTCTAAAGGTAAACAAACTGAGGCTGGAGGTTGCAAAGCTGCAATAACAGCGCTTCATGCAGCGCTTTGCGTTTCTAACACTTTTAACCATTTATAAAGGGAGGTTTCTATGACTGGATGGGTTATTCTTGGCATATTTCTATTGGTCATCCTGGCCAGCGCTGTAAGGATATTGAACGAGTATGAACGAGGGGTTATCTTCCGTCTGGGGAGAATAATCGCTACAAAAGGCCCGGGCTTGATACTTTTGATCCCGATTATTGATAAGATTCAGAAGGTCAGTTTAAGGCTGGTCACTATGGATGTCCCATCCCAGGATGTAATCACCAAAGATAACGTCTCGGTCAAGGTAAATGCCGTTGTCTATTTCAGGGTTATGACCCCCAATAGCGCTGTTGTGGAAGTGGAGGATTTCCTTTACGCCACCTCCCAATTGGCCCAGACAACGTTACGAAGTGTCTGCGGTCAGGCGGAATTGGATGAATTGCTCTCCGAGAGAGAACATATCAATACCCAGTTGCAAGACATCCTCGACAAGCAGACCGATCCCTGGGGGATAAAGGTCTCCACCGTAGAAGTTAAGCACATAGACCTTCCCGAAGTGATGCAACGGTCTATGGCAAAACAGGCAGAGGCAGAAAGGGATCGAAGAGCAAAGGTCATAAACGCTGAAGGAGAATTCCAGGCATCAACGAGACTGGCTGAGGCAGCAACGATAATCGGTGATCACCCCATGGCGCTCCAACTCAGGTATTTGCAGACATTGAACGAAGTCGCTGCAGAGAACAACTCCACCATACTATTCCCCGTTCCCATAGACCTATTTAAGCCGTTCTTAAAATTGGCGGACAAAGAATAGCAGGGAATTAGTTTTCACCCGGAAACGCTCCTTTTCCCTCCGAGCCGTATGATCTACGATCGGGAAGACGGCGCCGTTGCGCTTGCCCTGTGGAATGCGAAGCATATTCCTCCGGGGCCAGTCTGCGGTATTATTATCCCTTGACTCCCTTCACTCTGCTAAAAACCGCTCATTTATGAATTAGACACTGATTAGTCCCCCCCCCTTCCAACGGGCTCTTGCCTCCCGACAATGGCTTAAAGGCGTAATGCAAATGAGTTTCAAAATTTCTGGTAAATTTCTTTTTGTATGTCTTCTGATTCTGTTTTTCCTCTCATCGCCTGCATATCCTGAAGGTAAGAGGGATTACTTCTCAAAAGGCGATTCAAAAAGATTGACCCTGTTACAGGCATCAATGTGTGAGGGGATAGAAAATCTTCTACCCCGGAACCGGGCCATTGTTTTTTCCATTATAAACGGGAAAGTATTCTGTTATATGTCTTTTGACCCTGTGCCTGAGAAAGTGTCTATTTATCATAACTGGTTTTACAGAGACAAGCTTAGCACAAGCATCAAATTGTCCTTAAAGCCCCCTCGCTGGGCTACATACAGCAGTATTAAACTTAGAGAATCTGATAAAGGCCCTTGGCGCGTGGAAATCACCGACAAAAAAGGTATTATCCTTCATATTCTGAGGTTTAGCATAACGGATTGATCGTGAGTAATCTTTTGTCATTTTTCTCCAGCATACGATGGCAGGATGTTGTTGATATTATAATAAACAGCTACATACTCTTTCGCATCTATGCCATCTTCAGAAGAACAAATGTGTTCCGCGTGCTTTTCGGGGTAGCATTTCTCTGGTTTTTTCAGAGGATTGCCGTCTCAATGGGGTTAATTGTAAGCAGCTGGGTACTTCAGGGTATTACCGCGGTTGCTGCTTTCATTATTATAGTTGTCTTCAGAAATGAGATCCGTGCTTTTCTCCAGGCAAAGAGCGTGAGGACCCTTCTCTGGGGGGTTCCCAGGAAGGCGGTTGGAACCCCTATTGAAGTTATTGCAGATAGTGCCTTCGATCTGGCTGAATCCCATGTTGGGGGGCTGATGGTCATACCTGGAACAGATGATTTGGAAGATGCTACTCAACGAGGAATATCCTGGGGCGGGCTTTTTTCGATAGAAATGATAAAGAGTATATTCTGGCATGATAACCCTGTCCACGACGGTGCGGCTATTATTGAGGGTGACCGGGTTGTGGAAGTTGGGGTAATACTGCCGCTTTCACACCGAACAGACCTTCCTTCAGATTACGGTACGCGCCACAGGGCTGCAGCAGGGCTGGCTGAAAAGACGGACGCCTTGGTCATAGTTGCATCAGAGGAAAAAGGGGCCGTTATTGTGGCCAAAGGTACCCATTTGAGCATTATGAATGGGAAGGAAGAGCTGGTGCAGATCTTACGGGAACATTTGGGTATCCCTGCAAGAGATGGCGATTTCCCTAGAAGAGAATTGGAGTTCGGAATAGCGGCCCTTGTTTCAATTTTAATTATTGGCGCGGTCTGGTTTAGCTTTACCAGGGGTCTGGATACCCTGATTACGCTTGAAGTACCTGTGGAATACATAAATCGTGACTCCGGAAAGGAAATTGTCGACACACCTGTTAATGCTGTTCGTCTCTATTTAAGTGGGACCTCCCTTCTTTTAAAATCTATTCGACCTGAACAAGTAGCGGTAAGGATAGACCTGGAAAATGCAGTTATCGGCAGAAATAGCTTCACAATTACGAACGAAAACGTTTCCCTCCCTCCCAGGATATTTTTAAAGAATGTCAAACCCCCAGTCGTTGAAGTAGCCATCGACTCATCCACAACAAGAGACCTGAACGTGCAGGTTGATTGGGTTGGGAAGCTCTCCGAGGATATATTTTTCACATCCGTACAGCTTAATCCTGAAAAAATTCAGGTAATGGGAGGGAGTCGGATACTTGAAAATATCTCAACCATATACACGGAAAAGGTCTACGTTGATACCATCAAGGAAACAGGAAAAATAACAGTTAAGCCCGAACTCAACCCACCATCCCTATTGATTGCACCCGGTTCAAAGGATAGAATCACAATAGAATACGTTGTAGAGAAGCGGACCCGGTGACAATTGCATAACCTATGCACATTACCGAATCTGTTATTATATGTGATATGTCCGGGAATATCATGGAGTGGACTTCTACCAATTGTGATGGCCTATCGGGAAATGGTCCATCAGGGGAGAGGTATTATATCATCAAGGGAGGGAGTTTTGTTCATGTCGGGATCTTCTCGCCAAGCATGCGGCTCAAAGCCAGCGAAATATCGTAGTCTAATATAAGGGACGTGGCCGAAATAACTTCCCCAACTATGCATCTCATCTTCAGGCCATCTTTGCCCGATCTTCAAACACAAAATCCTCAAAATAGTTCTACTATTCCTGCGGTTTTGCGTTTTCAGATCGAACAAATCTGATCTAAATCTGAGCGCCAACTTGAGGAAGTTATTTCGGCCACGTCCCTAACTGGATTTAGGTGCGCAGTGTAAGATGGGTTATTCGCCCAGGTCGAAAGTTTCCAAATACGCCCTAACGAATTCGTCAGCATCCGTGTCGTTTCGAATGCCCAAACGGCTCAAGGCGAAGTCATATTTCACCGGATCGTCAGGAGAGATCGTCCTGAAGGCGGCGGTTATATCTAAAGCAGTATTCATGTCCGCCTGTTTTCTCTCTGTCAACTTAAGGCCAAGACAGATTCTGCGCATGTGTGTATCGAGGGGGACGATAAGCTTGGCCATGGGCACGGCATCCCATCCTCCAGGATCTACGTCGTCCTTTCTCACCATCCACCGCAAGAAAAGATTCAACCGTTTGCAGGCGCTACCCTTCACGGGAGAGGGTACGAGGCTGTTCGGCTTGCCGCCATCCTCAACCGCCAATTCTCTGACGAAGGCCGAGAGCGCGGGCAATACTGTGTCTTCATCATTCATGCCATCAGTGAAACACGCGTACAGGGAACCATGCCGCTCCATAACGTTCCTGATGCCGAACAGCAAGGAGGCGAGTTCATCGGCGGTGGTAAACCTATGTTTAAACCCTGCAAACGTCTCCAGGAATGATTCCCTGGACGCCTGTTTAAGGAAGACTGACGGCGACGGTCGCATCCGTTGTAGGACGGATGAAACACTCCTCAGTATTTGAGGAACCCTTCCGTAAGCAAGTGATGAAGCCACAAATCCAACTATCTCACGATCTCGACCATCCTCGTAATGGTACAGAAACTCCAGGGGATCCGGATGAATAAACTCTCGCCGGTTGTACCTGATATAAAGTTCCTCGAAGGGCCTTCTCCTGATCATTCAACCCTGAACCTTATTATAAAGAGGGGACATCTTTCGCAGGGTTTCCACTACTGTTTCCAACACATCGAGCAACCGGTCAATCTCAGCCTCTGTGGTTTCCTTGCCAAAAGTTATCACGAGGGTTCCCTGCGCATCGGCATAATCCCTTCCCACTGAAAGGAGTACATGTGAGGCCCGAAGGGCGCCCGAGGCACAGGCCGACCTCGTGGAGACAGTGATATTCTCTTCATCCAGCATAAGGACGATGCTTTCCCCTTCTATATATTTTACGGATACGGACACAAGATTGGGCAATGAGATTTCGTGGTGCCCATTGATGATAATGTCTCCAATCTTCTTCTTTAGCCCCTTGATTAATCTGTCCTTCAAATTTTTTGCATGATTTACACGGGATTCCATTTCCCGGGAAGCTAGCTCAGCAGCAACACCTGCCCCCACGATGCCGATTAGATTTTCCGTGCCGGCCCGTCTCCCATTCTCCTGATCTCCTCCATCGAGCAAAGGCCATATCTTCACACCTCGGCGCATGTAAAGACCACCGACGCCTGACGGCCCGTTGAACTGGTTGGCCGAAAAACTGAGCAAATCTACATCCAGTTCCTGGACATCAATAGGCACAATCCCAACAGAAGCTACTGCATCGCAATGAAAAAGGATATCCTTTTCTCGGGTGATTCGGGTGATCTCCTTTATAGGTTGGATAGTTCCAACCTCGTTGTTTCCATGCATAATAGTTACCAGAATAGTTTCATCTGTTATGGCCCTGGCTATATCGGCGGGGCTTACCAGCCCGTACTCATCTACAGAGACTGAAGTCACCTTGCACCCCATCTTCATCAGCCTCCTGAGAGTCTTCAAGACCGCATTATGCTCAATATTGGATGTTATAATGTGTTTTCCTTTGCCTGCGTGGGCCAAGGCCACCCCTTTTATGGCGTGATTGATAGATTCTGTCCCGGATGAGGTGAAGACCACCTCTTCCGGTGATGCACTATTGATCAAAGCGGTTATACTCTTCCTCGCCAGTTCCAGCACTCCTGTTGCCTCGTCCCCCAGCCGGTGGGAACTGGAAGGGTTACCATAATTCTTTTTAATCGCTTTAACCATAGCGTCCTGAACTTCAGGTAACAGAGGGTTAGCTGATATATAGTCTAGGTTTATTATGCTCATCTTGAACCTCCCTGCCAGAATTCAGTGACTATCGTTCATTTCCTTGCCACAATGGGAACAGAATTCCAATCCCGCATTTACATCGCCATTGCAATAAGGGCACTTACAACTTTCCCCATGAGTATGTTCATGCCTGTCCTCCGGCCTTGCGGGGGGCCTTACCTTGCCTGCTTTTCTGTCTTCATAATCCTTTATGGCCAGTTGAAGCGCGTCTGCCCCAAGGTTTGAACAATGGAGCTTGTTTTTCGGAAGACCCTCGAGGGCTTCAGCAACAGATTTATTGGTAATCTTTTTTGCCTCCTCTATTGTTTTCCCTTTGGCTATATCAGTCAGCATACTGGAAACAGCAATCGCTGCTCCGCAACCAAAGGTCAAGAATGAGATATCCTTGATGTGATCATCTTCGACCTTGATGTATATATTCATCATATCTCCGCACACGGGATTTCCGACCTCTCCCATGCCATCCGCATCCTTCATCTCCCCGACGTTTCTAGGGGTTTTGAAATGATCCATAACTACTTTTGAGTACATATTCTTCACCTCCCTATTACGTAACCCGTTCATATCCTGGTGATACTATTCTAAAGTTTGCCACCTGTGCAGTTGAGCAGGATTGCGTTAAGTAGCCGGCAAGCGGTAAACCAGCCCAACTGCACAGGTCGAAAGTTTGTGGTGTGCTTCTATTTTTCATATAGTAAACATAATCATCTTTGGTCCTTTGTAAACCCGCAACTTTTCGACCTATGCAGTTACACAAACCTGGTCTCTTGAAGTGGCTTTGATGATACAGTTAAGCGCCGGCTGCTTGTTTCGTTTGCTTGTTATACGTAAGAACCTGACCGACATCCAAATATTCATACGAGACTTGTCGTCCCATTTCACATACAGCCTTATGCCAGAAATTACCGGGTATGGGCATGGTGTTCTGAACTCCTTACTATACCTCGCACGGCCATAATTTGCGCTTTTTCGCCGGCACTGACCACCGATCGCTTCGTTGCTCAAGCTTGCACTATGACCCGCTATTACGCGCTTTCGCGCCTTGCGCTCGATGCCCATTGCTCACCGAAAATTCCGCAAATTATGACCGCGCGAGGTATAACGCCTCCCTGGTGATCTCGCTTAGACTGCAAACAGCTAGCCTGCGGTATACATAGAGTCTAACCTCGGTATCGTCGGTCAAGAGCCTTTCAATTTCTGAACGGCTTATTTTAGCACCTAGAAACCCCATGGTCCATGCGGCCAGTGCCCTGATGGTGGCATCTGAGGACCTGAGATAAGGGCTAATGAATCGGGTTGCATCTCGACTTTGCAAGATGTGGGGTCTTACCTGGGCCAGCCTTCCGAGCCCCCATATTACGCCACGCTGCAATAATTGTTGATCGAGGTAATTTCCATCTTCTCGAATGTAGGAAACCAGGATATGGGCATACTCGTCCGCCAGCTCTTCCTGGCAAGCCATGATCTCACCCATGGCCTCCGGGGAACCCCATCCGATGCCGCCGGATTCGTCATTCAAGTTCCACATGAGTCGGCGCATCACTGTACGGGCTGACTCCATATCGTTTGAGGCAATAATGGAGACAATTAGCCCCATAGCCGTGACCGACCGCCACTTTATTTCTTCATCCTCACTGTACAATAGGGAGAAGAGAGGGTTGACAACCCGGCGCAGAGGCAATTGGGACAACTCGTCCAGGGCCTTGTCAAGATTCGAAGATCTCAACAGGTCCCAAACCCTGCGCTTTAGGGCTCTTCCCCTCAAACCATTTTCCAACATGCCCTCTCACATATGCTCTTACTCCCCAACTTCTTTGTAGATCCTCTTCCGACCACTGTACTAGTTGTCAGTAAGAACCTCCTCGTCCCATGTCTTCTCGAAAAAGAGCTTGTGTCCCTCTTCTTCGGCAGCCAGGTTCTCGAAGAACTGTTTGGTCGCCGGGTCCGGGGTGAGCTTCGAAAGGTCCGTATAAAGATTCATGGCAGCCAGCTCGCGACGCATGGCTATCTGTAAAAAGTCTTGCCAGCTCATATCCGGCGTTGGTTCCTTGTCCACTATATAATCTGCTATCTTTAGATCTATCCCCGGCTTTACCTCGGTCTTAGTGTAAGCGTTAACATCCATGCTTTTAAGCCGGTCCCTGTGGCCTTCCTCCACTGCCGCCATTTTTTTTAATTCTTCTGCGATAGCTTTCATCTTAACGTTTCCTGCAAGGTCATTATACCAGTCCGCAGCTTCCTGCTCCTTTTCTATCGCAAACTCTATAGCTTCCCTAAGATCATTCTGTTCCATAATCTCCTCACCTTCGTTTAAGATTTTAACAACTGTTAACAATGTCCGGTTAGGGACGTGGCCGAAATAACTTCCTCAAGTTGGCGCTCAGATTTAGGTCAGATTTGTTCGATCTGAAAATACAAAACCACAGGAATAGTTTTGCCTATTTCGAGGATTTTGTGTTTGAAGATCGGGCAAAGATGGCCT
>DAOWME010000081.1 GCA_030643245.1 Deltaproteobacteria bacterium | reverse complement strand
GCAATAGTCGGTCATAATGAAGATCACTGATTTGGGTTGCGGAACCGGGGTAAAAATGTTAATAGATGTGAATATATTTATATCCCAACAGGCGGCCTCGCCCCTTAGGAATGGTAATTAAATAAGGTGCGCAAATGAAAAAAATATTCTGGCCCTGTATACTCTTGGCTTTGGCATTGATCTTGCCCATTTCTTCTTCAGGGTATATCCCTTCTGCTCATTTCATAATAAAAATGATGTTGGAGGGAAATGGAGCGATAGACCACGTGATGGTGGAACAGACAGCGATCATCTTCGATGAAGACTCAGGGGGTGAAGTTCTTCGGGTTCCGGGGGTCCTTTATCTCAAGCTTCCGGACGGTTACCGTCTAGATATGACTCTGCCATACGAGAAGAAGACATCTATCTATAGCAAGGGGGAAATCTTCACTATCGTGGACGGTGAGATTATCTCACGCGGACCGGATAGTAGGGCTCTTTTCAAGGATTTTCTCATACGACACTCAGTGAACAGGATCATGGGACTCCTCCGTTCCAAGCATGTGAATATAGAAAGGACAGGTCTCGGAAGGTTTTGTGGAAAGGTCTCTTATATTATAGGTGCCGGGGAAACTGAGACTGAATTCCCCCAGTTGTGGATAGAGAAAGACAGCTTTTTACCCCTTAGGTTTGTTGCAAAGGAAAAGAGAGAAGAGTCAATCGTGACCGTTGAGGTCCGTTACTTAGATTATAGACATATAGATGACAAGTTTCGGTATCCGTCTGCAATTGAATTTTATGCTGACGATAAATTAACGCTACGTTACCAAACAGAGAAGGTCATGATAAATACTAGTATGCCGGATAACGTCTTTGAGATGAAAAAGCTTTTAATAAAATAGTGCGTAAAGTGCCAAACCGTGGAAGAAAAGAGATTTGTTGATGTGGCCCCGGGCTTGCCGCTTCCAAAAACCCTATGCTATCAAGCCCCGGAAAGTCTACGGGATGATATTGAGGTTGGCAAGAGGGTTCTGATCCCTTTGGGCAATAGGAAGATAACCGGGTATGTTTTGGGGTTTCATAGAGAGAATGAAATCGTAGATATCAAGGACGTCCTTTATGTCCTTGATGATTCTCCTCTATTTGGTGAAGACGAGTTAGAGTTCTTCCGTTGGGTTTCAAACTATTATTTTTCCCCCCTCGGTGAGGTGATCAAGACTGCCCTGCCAAAGGGTATTAATATCGAGACCTTACAGACCGTTTCCCTTACCGAGAAAGGTGAGAACCTCCTCGCCTCATCCGCTGGCGCCCCCCCTGCTTGCCTTGCTGGGAAAGTTATCTCTAATGGGGCTTATCGTATATTGAAGGAACTCTCAGGAAAGAGGACGGACACCCTGCAGCATATCATACGAAAGCACCCCGGGGATAATCCGTACGCTCTCTTCTTCAGGTTGAAGGATGCAGGGCTCGTTAATGTGGAATTCAAGGAGAAGGGGAAAAGGATAAACCCTAAAACCGGGAAATTTGTGAGGTACACGGGAGATAACCTGGCTCCGAAAGACCTGAGTTCTGTTGTCAGTGTATTGGAGAGGAGGGCGCCCAAACAGGCCGGCATATTAAGGTTTGTACAAGACAGGGAGAAGGCCTCCCTTCGTATGCTCAGACAAAAGTTTGGTGATCCGTCTGTAAGCGTTAAAAAATTGCGAGAGAAAGGGCTGGTTTCCATCTTCTGGGAAGAGGTGTATCGTGACCCCTTCGGAGGACAGGATTATGAACAGGACGCGCCGCCAAAGCTCACCAGGAGACAACAAGAGGTCTTAGACAGGGTTACTCCGGCGATAAGATCCGGAAAATTTCGGCCATTCCTCCTCCATGGTATTACGGGTAGCGGCAAGACCGAAATCTACCTGAGGTCCATAGAAGAGGTACTCGAGTTGGGGAGAGAGGCGATTGTTTTAGTCCCGGAGATTTCCCTGACACCTCAGCTGGTGAGCCGTTTTAGATCGCGTTTTGGTAATAATGTGGCCCTTCTGCATAGCAGATTATCAGACGGGGAAAGATACGATGAATGGAGACGGATAAAGGCACTGCAAGTCAAGATAGCGATAGGGGCTCGCTCCGCTGTATTCACGCCTTTTGGAAACCTGGGGATCATTATAGTGGATGAAGAGCATGAAACCTCGTACAAGCAGGAAGAGAGACTGCCATACAGCGCCAGGGATCTGGCAATTGTAAGGGGTAAGTTGGCTTCAGCTGTGGTTATTCTGGGTTCAGCCACCCCTTCTCTGGAATCCTACTATAATTCAGAAACAGGAAAACTAACCCAGTTGAGCCTGCCAACGAGGATCGAGAATAGGCCCCTCCCTGTAGTGGAAGTAATTGACATGAGGGAGGAGGTTAAGCACAGGTCATCCGATGGCCTCATATTTTCAAGGAGGTTGAAAGGGGCTATCGAGGAGACTGTGGCAAGGGATGAACATATTCTCCTCTTTCTCAACCGAAGGGGTTTTGCTACCTTTGTGATCTGTGAGGAATGTGGTTTCATCGTTACATGTCCCAACTGCAGCGTTTCTCTCGTACACCATCTTAGAGGGGAAACACTGCACTGCCACTACTGTGACTATTCCAGGCGAATCCCCCACCCATGTCCTGAATGCAAGGCGGGAAGGATCCAATCTTTTGGTCTAGGAACCGAAAGGGTGGAGAAAGAGGTTAGAAGGCTATTTCCGGAAGCCAGAGTTGCAAGGATGGACAAAGACACCACCACCCGGAAGAATTCCCACCAAAGGATATTGAATAGTTTTAAAGACGGAGAGATAAATATACTCGTAGGCACCCAGATGATTGCTAAAGGGCATGATCTGCCTATGGTTACCCTGGTGGGGGTTATTTCTGCTGACACTTCCCTTGGATTCCCTGATTTTCGAGCAAGTGAGAGGACATTTCAGTTGCTGACCCAGGTAGCCGGCCGTGCTGGAAGGGGAGATTCTCCGGGGAAGGTTATTGTGCAAACCTTCAATCCGGGACATTACAGCATAAAAAGGGCCAGGCTCCATGATTTCGTAAATTTTTACAGAGAAGAGATGGATTTTCGCAGGGAGTTGAACTATCCTCCGTTTTCTCGTCTCATGAACTTCAAGGTTACAGGGAGCAACAGAAAGAAGACGGAAAAATATGCGGAGGAACTGGGAAAAATTACTAGGCGCATATTGGAAAAAGATAGGGAGTACAAGAAATATATCGAGGTACTTGGCCCGGCAACCGCTCCCCTTGAGAGATTAAGGGGCAAGTATAGATGGCAGATGCTGGTCAAGGGGCGGAGACCGAATATCCTGCATTTATTTACAAGGCAGGTGCTGCAAGGGACAGTTTCAAGGATAAAAGGCAATGGGGTCAGGTTATCAGTGGATGTGGACCCCATCAATATGATGTAGTTTCCCCGGAAGTCACAAGGTGAACTACGCTGGTTTTACCCGTTATAGCCAAGAATGGATATACGTGGAACTGAGTATGAAATAAGTGTAATATTATGTCTCTTCTAACAATCTTAACATACCCCGACCCTATTCTCAGGAAGAGGGCACGTCCTGTTGAGACAATAGACGGAAATATAGAAAAGCTGGTAGAGGATATGGTGGATACTATGTATGCGGCCCCGGGCATAGGCCTGGCAGCCCCCCAGGTTGGTGAGTCCCTTCGAATAATCACTGTTGATGTAACCGAGGAGAGGGAGGGGCTTATAGTATTAATTAACCCGGAGATAATCTCTTTGGAAGGTGATTGCGCAGGTGAAGAGGGATGCTTAAGCATTCCAGGCTTCAAAGAGGTTATCCCGAGAAAGAAGAAGGTAGTGATTAGTGGGTTGGATATTTCAGGAAAGGAGATGAGGATACCTGCCGAGGGGATACTCGCTATTAGTTTCCAACATGAGATCGACCACTTGGATGGTATGGTCATAATAGATAGGATAAGCGGATTGAAGAGGGATCTCTTCAAGAAAAAGCTAAAAAAGAAAATAGCGCAGCAGCAATTGTGATCGGTCTGCTTAAAGGCATAATTCAAATGAGTATTACACTATGAAGATCGCATTTATGGGCACGTCGGATTTTGCAGTCCCTGCTTTGGATCTCCTTATTGACAAGGCGGCAGATATAGTCTGCGTAGTAACGAGACCCGATCGTCCTGGAGGCAGGGGGAGGAAGCTAATAGCTTCGCCAGTGAAAAGACTGGCAGAAAAAAAAGGGATTGCGTTGTTCCAACCTGGAAATTTGAAGAGTGAACCTTTCATCTCAAGGTTCAGAGAATTTATGCCAGACATCATAGCCGTGGTGGCATTTGGCCAACTCATATCAAAAGAAATTATTGAGATGCCGCGATTCGGCTGTGTCAACCTGCACCCATCCCTCCTACCGAAATACAGAGGGGCAGCACCCGTTAATTGGGCTATTATCAACGGGGAGAGGGTGACCGGCGTCACGACCATTCTTATGGATGAAGGCATTGACACTGGAGATATTTTGCTTCAAAAAGAAGTGGCGATTGAAGAGGATGATACGTCGGAAAGCCTTCATGACAAACTGGCAAGAATAGGCGCAGAACTATTGGTGGAGACCCTCCGCCGGACCGAAGAAAGTACCATAAACTCAGTGCCCCAAGATCACTCCCAGGCAACATCAGTTCCCATGCTCAAAAAAGAAGATGGATTAATAGACTGGAGTGAGGGTTGCCGCCATATATCAAATCAGATAAAGGGTCTACTACCGTGGCCGGGTGCATTTACGCGGCTCCGGGGGAAGAGACTCAAGATTTTTAAAGGTGTTCCACTAGAAGAGGGGACACAGATGACCTCCCCTGGTAACGTAAGTGAAACCAGTGATAAAGGGATAAAGGTCAGTACGGGAGACGGGTTTCTTATGATAAAAGAGTTACAATTGCAGGATCATAAGAGAATGAGGGTAGCTGACTTTCTAAGGGGGCATAAAGATAAGGTTGCCGTCGGGACTATTCTGAAGTAAAGGAGAGGGGAAAAAGATAAAATCAGCCCGAGGAATAGCGCTGGGAATTTTAGAAAGGGTGGAAGCCCGGGGGGCGTATGCGGATATCTTTCTGGATAAATCACTCAGAAAAGCGGCGCCTCTTACCCCTGTGGACAGGTCTTTTATTACAGAGCTGGTCTACGGGACCCTTCGATGGCGGGGAAGGATAGATTGGGTCATAGGTCAATTTTCTAAGATCCCCATAGAAAAACTCGATTCTCGCATATTGAATATCATCAGGCTGGGAGTTTACCAGCTTCTTTTTTTGGATAGAGTACCATCCTTCGCAGCTGTTAATGAATCGGTTAAACTCGCAGAACTTTGCGGGCATAAAGGCAAAGCCGGATTTGTAAATGCAAATCTCAGGGCTATTGAGAGAGGATGGCATAGGATACGGTACCCAGATATTGATGAGGACCCCGAACTCCACATTTCCGTGGTGCATTCGCATCCCATCTGGATGGTCAAGAGGTGGATCAGGCACTTTGGTGTAGAGGACACTATCGATCTTTGCATGGGCAATAATGAGGTTCCTCCCCTCACACTGAGGACCAACACGCTGAAAGTGTCGAGGCAAGAGCTGCTTGACGAACTTAGGAAGGACTTGGGAGAGATCTCCCCTACCATTTACTCCACTGAAGGTATAACGATTAGAGGGGCATCTGACATAACAGCCCTTCCTTCCTTTGATAGGGGGTGGTTCCAGGTTCAGGATGAGGCAGCTCAGTTAATCTCTCATCTCCTCAACCCCATGCCTGGACAGAGAGTGCTCGACGCCTGCGCTGCGCCAGGAGGCAAGACTACCCACCTCGCCCAATTGATGGAAAACAGAGGAGATATATATGCACTCGACATCAATGCGCACAGACTTTCCCTCCTCCAGGAGAATTGCAGGAGGTTAGGGGTTACCAATGTTAAGGTCTCAAAGAAAGATGCGTCGCGCCCCCTGGGGTTTACAAAAAAGTTTCATAGAATCCTGGTGGATGCACCCTGTTCCGGTATGGGAGTGCTCAGGAGGAACCCTGACAGTAAATGGAACAAGAAAGAAAGGGATATTGACCAGCTCAGGGATCTTCAACTGAGCATCTTGAATAATCTGGCGGATTATCTCACGGACCAAGGCATACTCCTTTACGTCACGTGTACTATTAGCCCTGAAGAGAACGAAGGAGTTGTCACGTCTTTCATGGACGGTCATAGGGAGTTTGTATTGGAGAGTATTTCAGAGGTTATACTGAACGGTTGCGATAGCCTGTTGGACGATAAAGGTTTTTTTCATCCTTACCCATACCTGCATAACATGGACGGTCTCTTCGCGGCAAGATTAAAAAAGCTTGAATTGCTGGAATAAAGTCTTGACAATAACCGTAAAAAATATGGTAATATAAAATAATTATGACAATCGTAACGGGACATGGCTCAGTCTGGTAGAGCACTGCGTTCGGGACGCAGGGGTCGGGGGTTCAAATCCCCCTGTCCCGACCATATTTCCGGTCGAAATTAAATTAGTGTGACAGAAAAATGTGACAAAATTAAGGTAATAACCTGAATTTATAGGAAATCCATTTTTTATTATTAGACTTTCCTGGCAAACACGACAACATATAGATAAAACGATTATCAAGGCCAATTGTTCATTCTTAATTTTCAACTCTTAATTGGCATAGTAAGTTTAAGGTACGTTGAGCAAGAGAAGTGTCTTTTGTTAAGCTATATTAAATAATCTTGGATCATTATAAATATGTTGATTTCAAAAGACAATCAGCCATCACTACATGTTAAGGGGCGAGGCCGAAATAACTTCCTCAAGTTGGCGCTCAGATTTAGGTCAGATTTGTTCGATCTAAAAATACAAAACCACAGGAATAGTCTTACCTATTTCGAGGATTTTGTGTTTGAAGATCGGTCAAAGATGGCCTGAAGATGAGATGTACAAATGGGGAAGTTATTTCGGCCTCGCCCCTAATCATGGGTCACTGGATATCAGAACTTGTCCGGCAAGACATAGTCCCCATGTTTTTCTCTGAGCTTGTTTAACCGCTGCCTTTGTTCATCCAGCACTTCAAAAAGTATTCCGGGCGTATCGGAAACCTTTTTTTCGTATATCTTTTTTATTCGGTCTATCCTGGCCAAATTCTCTTTTACCCTCACCATAAATTGCCCGTTATAGTCTTCCAGGGTGTAATCTGTGTTTAACACCTCCATAAACAACCTTTTAAGGTCCTCATATTTGGGTATCTTGCCTGTCGGGGTCTCAATGGAACCGACTTCATCATGGATACGTAATTCCATCCATTTATACCAGACCTTCTTGTCCGTCTTCTCATTGAGGAAATTGCCTTTCCCGTCCTTGAGAAAGTAATTCACTGAAAAGATGAGAGGCGGTTTCCGCAGATCCGCACCAAAGTCCAGGTTGTCCTGGATATACTTGCCCACGGGTACGGATAAAAAGTCCAGATTAGACATGGGATTAAACGCTCTGACACCTTCCTTGCCCAAAGTGGCGGCGGTGGTCTCTGATTCCAAAGACGCCCCCTTGGTTATTATTCCGTGTATCCAGTTAAAAGATTCCTCCACAGGTACACATGTGTCCGAATCTCTGCCCCCATATACGATACCACCCACAGGTACCCCTGAAGGATCGTCAATCTTTGGGTCAAGGTTCTGAAAATTATTCAGACTAACAGTAAACCTGGCATTCGGATGTGAACACTGGATCTCCTTTCCCTTTTCGTCTTTCTTCCCGATGCCCCAGTCTCCTGAATAATTGTACCCCCTGGACGGGATATCTCCATCTCGTTCAATCCAGTGAACCCCGCCATTTTCAGTAACCAGCACATTGGAGAATATGATTTCACCAGGGTTATGCAGCATGTTCCACTGGTATGGGTCATCTTGGGAATTCACCCCCATTATTATGCCGAACATCCCCTTCTCAACATTGACTGCCCTCGCTTCCCCATCCAATCTTCTGAGATAGGCGATATCATCCCCGATGATGCTTTCCCCCTCTAACATGGCAGTTGACGTCTTCCCGCAGAGTGAAGGGAAGGCCCCGGTAAAATAGGTCACCCTGTCCCCGGGACCGTGGATACCTAATACCAGCATGTGCTCAGTCAACCACCCTTCCTTTGACCCCTTCCTGATTGCCAGACGCATCGCCAACTTCTTCAGCCCTATGGTGTTACCGCCGTACTGGGTGTTTGTACTGTAAACGATGTTACTATCCACATCGATGTAAATTCTCCGTTTGTCGATATTTTTGCATACGTTTCTCTCGTCCAGTTCGCCTTGAGAATGGACAAACTTGAAGAAATGTGCTGAGGAACCCTGCCTTACAAACTCGTCATAGCCGGGTCTGTAGAGGAGTTGTTCACTGTGTGCCACATAGCTGGAATCCGTGAGCTGGACACAAGGTATGGAAAATTCGGAGTTGGCCGGCCCCAAACAAAAGAAACATATGTATAGTTCTTTGCCTTTCATGAGACCCTTAAGTATCTCATGGATTTCCATTAACCCTTCATCCCTATCCCGCGTACTTATGGTTGGGCCGAGGTCAAGCCCCTTGGGGACAAGAATATTCGTATGTTCTTTATCCCTGCCCTGATCGTAGAAACTGTCGAAATGAATTGTATGACCCTCAACAACGAGTTTGCTTTCCTCGCCGTTCTTGATAGCCGATTCCGTGATGTGTTCGAAATCCTCCCTGGAATCATTATTGACGAACACTCGGTCCGGTTTACAGAGTTCGACATACCTGACAATAAATTTATGAAGATCCGGGTTCTCGATCCGGACAAGTTTTTGATACTCGCCTTCTCCCAACATTTCCTTAAGTATACCTTTGGATTCTTGATCCATTCGTTCCTCCTTTCCGGACTCCGGGAGTGGCTCGTCATGCACATGTGCCGTATATGGCACATGAACAGGAACCCCGGGGTCGATCTGTCGGTTGTATGTATATAAATATCCTTTTGTGACCGATCACAGGGTCCGGTTATCTCAGGATAGACGTTTTCACCATTGTCTGATGCGAGTAGTCGGCAACATGCGCACCCTGTGGAAATGTATCCTATGATCAGTTACAATCCTTTTACCAGAAAAGATAATTCTTATCAATCACCAATTACTTTCTTCTTTTCCAATATGCGCGCATTCTCATTTTCAAAGGCAAGCCTGAACAGCACGTAGTATTTGTTGATGTTGCTCACATAGTTAACTGTTTCCTGGCCGATGAGCCTTAATGCCGCCATCTCCACATTTCTGAACCACCTGTTCCGGTCTAGTCCCATCTTGCCTGCCAACTTTCTGGTTCTTATGATTTTGGCTGGTCCGGCATTGTACGCCGCCAATGTGAACCGAACCCTATCCTTGTCTCTCAGCCCCGCATCGATGAAGTATCGATCTCTCAGAAACGCCAGATATTTAGTGCTGGCATGGATGTTGTTTTCCGGAAGATTAATATCATATATGGCTATGTTTTTATCTGCGGCAGTCTTAGGCATTATCTGCATGATACCGATGGCACCGGACGGGCTTTTCTTGTTTTGATCCAGCCTTGATTCCTGGTAAGCAACCGCCTTAAGAAGCATCCAGTCGAAGCCATACATAGAAGCATACTTCTGAAAGAGCCCATTGTATCTATGAAGCTTCTTCTGTTCCCCTGAACTGAGGGGGTTTTTGATCCATCTATCGCTCTTGTAGTATCGATTGAAGTATATGTTCCCCAGGAGTGTCCCATTTTTATGGGTTTTTACGAAGGTGTTGAGGCTTCTTTTAAGCTCAGGGTTTTCTTTCCGAACCATCCATGCGATCTTGCCGCCGGACCTTAACTTCAGTTGCGAATATACAACCAGGTTCTCAAAGGTTCCGGACCATATCTTGGCAATATGGCTGTCAGATACTGTTATCAGTAAAGCCCCTGAGTTTACGAGTTCCAAAATATCCTCGGTTTCGAGGTTTTCCTCTGCCTTAATAATTCGGACACGAGGGGTTTTTTCTTGGACCAACCTCTTATTCAATAAAAGAAGACTGCTGTAATAACTGCTGCTTTGCCTCACAAATACCTCGCGTCCCCCCAGGTCTTTGATGGTTCTCAACCCCCTGACACCCTTATTAGCCACAATTATCTCATCAACACCGGACAGGTAAGGGTTCACAAAACCCACTTCTTTAAGCCGTTGAGGGGTTATGGTGAGCCCGGCCGCAGCAATATCGCCCAGGCCATTGGCCAGTGCAAGGACTAGGCGATCATGGGAAACCGGAATAAACTCGAGGACCACTTTCAAATCGTTTCGTTTGATCCCTTTGTTAAGGTATTTTTCGTAGTCCTTTAGTAGGGAGTACTCAAAGCCAAGTGTTTGGCTGCCGGACAGGAAAAAATTGGTTTTGTTGAATGTGGTGAGGACCCTGATGTAACGCCTCTCCATGAGACCGGTTAGGTCGTCTGTATACCTTCTCCTCAAATGGGAGGACATGGGCAAGGTATCCATGTATTGTTCGGCCGAAACAATGCTGTCCGTTATGATTATGGCAAAACCAACCAGTAGGACAAAACAATACTTTGCAGTAACACAATGGTAAAGGGATTTTATCTTTTCCCATTTATAAATAAACGCCTTGTTCGAGGGGGGAGATGGGACTAAAGTCTTGCCAGGTTTCATATTGTGATCGGGGTCAGTTCCTCAGTGACGATCCATAAATGGAGTCTTCCGAAAAAAGGGCACAAAGAGTGTCTGGTAAGGGACGGGGACGGATTTGGGCCAGCAATCCCCATGCCAAGAAAAACCTAAGTTGGAGTACTATACAAATAGAATCCATCATAACAAAATTAATGGGATTTGCAAGGTGTTTAAGTACATAGTATAGGAAATCCTGTTTTTGAAATTTTGAAATTGAATTTTCCTTGCAAAAGCAGCAATTCTACTTAGTGTTCATCCATAAATGGACTTCTTGAGAAAAGGGCACGAGTTGGTTTCCAATTCAGAAATGAGCAATTTATTCAAGCTGTGCAGTTGGTCAAGTTTACCGCTTGCCGCCTACTTGCTTCGTTTGCTTCTTATGAACTACAGTCTTGCATAAGGCTGAATGTGTAATGG
>DAOWME010000106.1 GCA_030643245.1 Deltaproteobacteria bacterium | reverse complement strand
TGCATAAGGCTGAATGTGTAATGGGATGAAAAGTCTCGTATGTCTATTTTAAAAGTTGGCCAGGTCCTTACGTATAAGAAGCAAACGAAGCAAGCAGCCGGCGCTTAACGCAATCCTGCTCAACTGCACAGGTCGAAAAATTTCCAGATAAGAGAAATTGTCGTAGGGGAAAACTATGACAGAAAAAGTCCTCATAACGATCTATGGAAAAGATGTGGCCCCCCGTTTTGATTACACATCCGAGATATTTATAGCCTCCCTAAACGATGGCAGAGAGGTTGTGGAGAGTAAGACGATAGTCATGACCTCTGCATCCGCAGAGGAATTATGCCATATGATTCTATCACAGGGCATCACAGACGTAATTTGTGGCGGGATCGAAGATGAATTTTACCAATACCTCAAATGGAAGAGGGTGAGGGTCCTAGATTCTGT
Organism: Deltaproteobacteria bacterium; assembly: GCA_030643245.1. Lineage (GTDB taxonomy): Bacteria > Desulfobacterota > UBA8473 > UBA8473 > UBA8473 > JAUXHQ01. The sequence continues at coordinate 9,094 of DAOWME010000106.1, read as the reverse complement.
GATCGGTCCATACGAAGATGTCTTGGAGCTTTTTTTGGCGAATCGTTTGGCACAGGGGTCTAACCTGTTCAGAGCTTGATAACCAATCTCAAGCACAGCCTCCACGTGTTTCTTTACAAAAGAAGGTCTTCACTAAACCAGTGTCTAAAGAAAGGGTAAGGGGGGTTTTTTGCTATCAAAGGGATAGCCTCGGGTCCTGAGGGAGCATGCCTCCTGTGGTGGAATGTATGAGAGGATAGTCATATATCGATTGAAGGTATTGCTGGTTGATGACATAGAAGATTTATTGACGAAGATCAATGAGGCGGTGAATCACACATGAAGGTGAATCCATCCACCGTAACGATATGAAACAGTTTTGTGCCTAGCATTTTGTCCCAAATTGTATCAAATAGATACAGTATCTATGCGTAAATCTCTTAACCAATTGTTTCTTTGGGTTTATTATTAGTGGCATGGCTTTTGCTACTATGGGCCTACAGCGCATTTCAAAACCCCTTTTAATTTCTGTTAATTGTCAATCTTTGGTCCTTCATGTCCGCCTTCCAGGATTCTTAGGACAGGGCTGGTGACCTCAACTAGTCTGAGGTAAGATATTCCATACCCAGCTTCATTGAGGAAAACTCCCGAGACTGGCCGACACAAGACAACAAAGGGTTTTCTAAAGGTGCTCCTAGCAGGGAGGAAATAAAGAAAAGACTGTCAAGGCGCAGAGTTAAGTATTCAATTCTGCTCCTATGGGAGAAGGTTGAATTGAAAGTTATGTTGGCAGACACTAACGCCACATTTATGGAGAATCTCTCTGAAAAACTCAAGGGGGGAGGGGCTGAGGTATTCACGGCGGGTTCTGCCCGTGAAGCCATGGACATGTCGGTAGCGGAGAATATCGATGTGGTTGTGCTTAACATGAAAGAGTTTCAGAGGGATGGTATTAACGTCCTGTCATATATCAAAAAGGTTCAGCCATTGACAGAAGTGATTATGTTGACAACCCCGTCTCTTGTTCACTTGTCTATAGAGGGTATGAAACTTGGCGCATTCGATGATCTCCTTTTACCTCCGGATATAGGTGACCTCCAGAGGATAATCAATGAGGCGTACATCGGAAGGAAGGATATGGCGACATCAACCACCCTCCGGGAGACTCGGGTCCATGAAACGGCCCAACGGACTTCGAAGACGGAGAAGGGTGAAAAGTGAATTGGAGAAGGGGGTGAAACCATCGGGTGAGAAGGAGGCCGGACGCCCTTTCGTTCGGAGAAACTGGTCAGGGGGAATGAACGTGTCTTCCGGCAAAAGACTCTACAAACCTAGTGGCCGCTGAGACTTCCGGTTAATCGGGGGATATGGACCAGGTCAAGAAAGGTTTCAACAGGCAATGACAGCAGAAGTTGTAGGCATTTATAGAGGAGGATAACATGAGAAAGATAAAGATAAAAGATATAATGGTGCCATTGAAGGAGTATGCCACAGTGCATCAGGATAGTTCTCTGTCCGAGGCTATTTTTGCCCTGGAGAAGGCACAGGAAGAGCATGACACGAGACATTACAAGCATCGCGCTGTCCTGGTCTATGATGACAACAAGAAAATCGTGGGGAAATTGAGCCAACTCGATGTAATCAAGAGCCTTGAACCGAAATACAAACACTTCGGGGACATCACGCACGCATCCCTTTCGGGTTTCAGCCCTGAATTCTTAGAGTCCATGCTGGATAAATACAACCTGTGGCAGGGTGATCTCGATACCATATGCGCCAGGGTAGGGAACAAGAAGGTGAAAGATGCCATGTATATCCCGACGGAAGGTGAGATGGTAGAGGCAGATGCAACCCTGGGTGCGGCATTGCATACATTCATTGTTGGACACCACCAGGGGCTGCTGGTAACCAAAAATGGTGATATAGTAGGCATTCTACGCCTGACGGACGTCTTCAGACTTGTGGATGAAAGGATTAAAAGCCGTACGTTTTAGGGAGGGTTTTATGGAACATGATATGGAAAATGATGTAGGTGGAGGTGGATTGCTGGCAAACAAGATGTTATGGGTGATTGTGGGGGCGGCCTTGTTTTTTACCGTGGCATTTCTCGTGCCCACACCGGATAGCATGGTGGAATTGGTGGAAAAACAGGGGTTCGGGCAGAGGATGATAGATTGGCATGTGGCCACTGATATGGCGGATGCAGCATGGAAGACAAAGCTCACCCTGGCAATGATACCCATGGCCATAGTCTATTTCGCCACAGAGGCCTTACCCATAGGTCTTGTGGGCATCCTGATGCCCATCTTTGCATATTTCTTTGGGTTGCTGCCTACCAAAGAGATAGGCAGGACCTTTTCCGGTGACGCCCCCCTCTTCCTGTTGGGCGTGCTTGCCATGGGTGTTACCGTGATCGATGTTGGGTTGCATAAACGACTGGCCACCTGGATCCTGGGATGGACAAAAGGGTTTGCCCTACCGATTATAGTCCTGTGCGTGTCCATGTCCGTTATCGGCGCATTTATCTCTGCCCACGCCATGGCCGCTTTTATGGCCCCTGTTATGGCCGCGGTCTACATGGGGGCGGTGGCGGCCAAAAGCAAAGAGGGAACGATTCAGCACGACCCGCAACTCGCCAAACTCCTCCTCCTGTCCCTATGCTTTGCCCTCAACGTGGGGGGTGTGGGATCGCCGGCAGCAGGCGGACGTAATGTCATAATGATGGGCTTTTGGGCCGATTACAACATTCCCATGAGTTTTGGCCGCTGGATGATGTACGGCCTTCCCCTTTCCCCTGTATTGGGACTGGCTGTGGCGATATATATGATGTTTATCTTTAGGAAGGTCAAAACCAGAGATCTCACTCCCGGCCTCGCTGCCATTAAGGAGGAGACCCAGAGAATGGGGCCTATGAGCTATGGCGAGAAGGTGGCATTGGGCATGATGCTGTTGATACTCTTATTGTGGATCTTCGGAGGGCATGGCCTTGGGCTGGGAGGACCCGCGCTTCTCGCATTGTTAATCCCTGTGCTTTTCAAGATATCTGACTGGAGAAAAATCCTCGGAGGGATATCGTGGGATGCATGGTTTATGTATTGTGGCGCCTTGACCCTGGGCGCACTTCTCAAGGAGTCAGGAGCAGCCGTATGGTTGGCACACATATTTCTTGATGCGATGGCAAAATGCGGTATCGGAAGCGGCCTCGGTCTCTGGATCGGGATGAGCGGTTTTTCAGGTCTTGTGACAAACTTCATGTCAGATGCAGGCACTACAGCCCTGCTTGGACCGATAGTCATACCCATGGGTATTATGACCGGAACGGTGGGAGAGCCTTGGGCGATCGGTTTGGCTACCGCATTTTCCACTTCCTTCGCTCACTTCTTGATAGTGGGGACCCCTAATAACGCTATTATTTACGGACTTGGCGTGTATCCTGATTCCGGCGAAAGGATGATCAGCCCCTTTGACTTTGTCAAGTATGGGTTTGCTTTATGGGCCATCTCCCTGGCAATTACATGGATCCTGGGTTTTATGATAGTGTTCAATGTAATAGGGTTTCCGGAGGGCATCACCGAAACGGCAAGGGCCGTACTGGAAGCAAACAGCCAATGAGGGGGTGTCTGAGAACAGAGCACAGCAAAGGATGGCGTAGGTGTGGGACAGGCGGGAAGAATGAAAATGGAACCCGATAAAACGCAACAATACTATCGCTTACTTGTTAGGATGATAGTTATATTGATGGTATGTATCTCAATTATCCCCCTCGTTTCGATCGGGGGGGTTACCATATATCATTTCAGTCGCTCCCTGAAGAAGAGTGTGGTAACGCATCTGGAAACCATAGTGAACGAACACAAGATCAACATAGATACATTCTTGAATGAAAAGCTCGCCAATATGCAGGCGCTTGCAGATTCATGTACCATAGAACAGCTCCTTGACAACTCGTTTCTGCGAGCGAGGCTGGACGTGTTTCAGGAGAGGTACGGGGAGTTTGTGGACCTGGGGGTAGTGGACGACACGGGACACCAGCGGGCCTATGCGGGCCTCTTCAAACTTGAAGACGCCATGTATTCCGATGCGGACTGGTTCAAGAAGGCGATGATGAAAGAATTTTTCATCAGTGATGTCTTTCTTGGTCTCCGGGGGTTGCCCCATTTCATTATAGCGATAAAGGTGAGAGATGGGGATGGGAGGTTTTGGATTCTAAGGTCTACCATAGATATCGAAAAATTCACTTCGCTGGTTGAAGACGTGAGCATAGGCAAGACGGGTCATGCCTTTATCCTGAACCGGAACGGCCACTTCCAGACGAAACCGAGATTTAAAAAACAAGAGCTTTCTTTTTTGAGTCCCATCTCGGGTATGGTTGTCCCCAAGACCGGGGTTTCAATCATCGAGAATAAGGGAGAAAAGGGTAACAAGACAATCTATGCCATCTCCGGGCTTAAGGATGGAGAATGGATCCTTGTTTGCCAACAGGACTCCGCAGATGCTTTCTCATCACTCTATCAGGCAAGGAGGTTGGTTGTTTTCATCTCTTTTATCACCTTTGTTTCCGTAATGGTCATCAGCTTTTTTCTCGCCAGGAGATTGGTGGGACGCATGGAGACAGCTTATCTGGAAAGGGCGAAGATGCATGATCAGGTTATCGAGGCTGGAAAGCTTGCGTCCATAGGGGAATTGGCTGCAGGCATAGCCCACGAGGTGAACAACCCCGTAGCTATCATGGTGGAAGAGGCTGGTTGGATGGAAGACCTTTTGGAAGAAGACGAAGTTATTAAGAGTGATAACCGTGATGAGTTTCAACGCGCGCTCACACAGATAAAGGCACAGGGAACGCGGTGCAAGCAGATTACCCATAAGTTGTTGAGTTTCGCCAGAAAGACGGATTCGAAGCTGTCTGATCTCCAATTGAACGACCTGATCAAAGAAGTGGTGGGACTTTCCCAGAGGACGGCAAGGTATAGCAACACAAAGATAGACACGGATCTTGACATTGAGATCCCCCCTATAACGGCATCGCCCTCGGAGGTTCAGCAGGTTCTTCTCAACCTAATAAACAATTCTATCGATGCTGTGGGTAAAGACGGCGGGATGGTAATGGTAACTACCCGCACTGATGGTGATTATGTGGTTGTCGACGTGTCCGATACCGGGTGTGGCATCCCTGAGGCTCAAGTCCAGAGGATATTTGACCCATTCTTTACCACAAAGCCCGTGGGTCAGGGAACAGGACTCGGGCTGTCCATCTGCTACGGAATCATTGACAGGATGGGTGGAAGGATCAGTGTCAACAGTGCAGTGGGAAAGGGAACAACCTTCCACGTGAGGTTTCCCGTTCATACGAGGGAGAAAGAAAGCGTGAAGATGGGATAAGTGTCCCACCGGTTTAGATATAATTAACCACCACTGAGTTTTGAGAAGTTACAACAGGGAGGGTTATCCTATGATTACGACACATGTAATGCTGGTTGATGATGAGGAACCGTTTGTGGAAACCATGACAAAACGACTAACAAAGAAGGGTTTCAACGTGGCCGGCGTGTTCAGCGGGCATGAGGCGCTGGATAAACTCGCATCTAACAGGATGATCGATGTTGTTATCCTTGATGTGAAAATGCCGGGAATGGATGGGATAGGGGCGCTGCAGGAGATAAAAAAGAGGTTTCCACTGGTGGAGGTTATTATGCTTACAGGACATGCCACCGTGGAATCAGCGATAGAGGGGATGAGATTGGGGGCATTTGATTACCTTATGAAGCCATGCGAGATGGACCAGCTTCTCTCCAAGATTGGGGAGGCAAAGGATAAAAAGCGCCTGCACGAAGAGAAGATCAGAGATGCAAAGATAAGAGAGCTCTCTTCCCAATTTGACTAGTGTCTCCAAAAGATGGGGGTTGCATTCAAAGGATGACTCTGTGTGGCGAGACAGGTCATGTGACGGAACTTTTGTCTTTGCCGGTCTGTGCGTTTATGACCGGATGGGAATCCGGGTGAGAAAGGAACATGTCAAATGGAACCTATCAGACTCCTTTTGGTAGATGATGAGGAGGGGTACGTAAGCGTTTTGTGCAAACGGTTGTCAAAGAGGAAGATCGACGTGACCCCGGCATTGAGCGCAGCGGACGCCCTCGGCATTATGAGGAAGAAGGACTTCGATGTGGCTGTTCTGGACCTGAAGATGGAAGATATGGATGGTATTGAAGCACTCAAGATATTTAAGAAGATCTATCCGGCAATGGAGGTGATCATGCTCACAGGCCACGGTTCGGAAAAGGCGGCTAGTGAAGGATTGGAACTGGGGGCATTTGATTATCTCACCAAACCGTGTGACCTGGAGGAACTACTCAGAAAGATCCGGCAAGCAGTCGCGAAGAGGGGGTGATACAAGTGGATGCGTTTAATGTGCTCTTTGTGGATGATGAGGTGGAGTTTCTGGACACATTGCTGAAGCGCATGAAAAAGCGGAATGTTAATGTGTCAGGGGTCAAAAGCGGTGAGGAAGCCATTAAGTTCGTGGATCAGGATCCAGTGGATGTAGTCGTGCTGGACGTGAGGATGCCGGGGATGGACGGCATAGAGACACTGAGGCTGCTCAAGAAGCGAGATCCCTTGATTGAGGTGATTATGCTCACCGGTCATGCCAATGTGGAGGTTGCAGTTGAGGGCATGGAACTTGGCGCCTTCGATTATCTCATGAAGCCCATGGATATCGATGAGCTTTTATACAAGCTTCAGGATGCTTACAAGAAAAAATCGATACAGGAAGAAAAGATTAAAAATATGGAGGCGATGATGGCTCAGGGAAGATGATGGAAGTGTTTTTTAGTGGATGGGCGCTGAATAGTGGTTGAGATCCTACCAGTCAGAAAGGAGGCAAGGTTTAGATGAATTTCTTCAAGGCGTGGGGTAATTTTATGATGATGGGCGCCAGGGCCCATGCAAAATGGGAGATTGATGTGTCGAATACCATACTTGGTGATCGGAAGCGTCTCCTTCTACTGGGTTTACTTTTAGGTTCCGTTCTGTTGGGCGGAATGGCCTTTGCCGACCAGATCACCGGGGCACTCCCCGATGTTTTGGGGGGCAAGAAGGCTTACAGTCCAGCTTTCTATTCAACGGGGATCTTTATAGTATCCATACTTATTGGGCTCGGGGCGGGCCTTATCACCGGTTGTATCGGCGCAGGCGGCGGTTTTGTCATCGCCCCCGCACTGATGAGCGCCGGCATAAAAGGCATCTTGGCCGTGGGTACGGACCTATTTCACATCTTCGCCAAGGCCATAATGGGGAGCGTTATCCACAGAAAACTGGGAAACGTCTCTGTGCCCCTGGCCGGAGTCTTTCTGATCGGCGCCATCATAGGCGCGACCGGCGGGGGAGTGATCAACCGCGTGCTCTATGAGATCAATCCGGTCCTAAGCGATGCATTTATCACGACGGTCTATTCCCTCATGTTGGGTTTTTTGGGGATCTACGCGATGATGGACTTCTTAAAGGCGAGAAGGGATGAGGCAGATATTAACGCCCCCCATGGAGGCGGAGATGTACATGGAGAGAGGGTGGAAGGTTCAGAGATGGGCAACCTGCCGCGAAAGCTTCAGTCTGTGAAGATACCTCCCATGGTAAAATTCGACTACGACTTTACCCCGGGCGGGCGTGGCATTTCATGGGTATTCCTGGTCTTGAGCGGCGCCCTTGTCGGGCTGGCTGCCGGTATTATGGGGGTTGGCGGTGGATTTTTAACATTTCCCATATTTGTCTATATGCTTGGTGTATCTTCCATGACCACGGTGGGGACCGACATATTCCAGATCATCTTCACTGCAGGATATGCGGCAATAAGCCAGTACGCTGTCTATGGATTCATCTTTTACACGCTGGCTATGGGCATGCTTTTAGGTTCTCTGTTCGGTATCCAGATAGGCGCCATGGTCACAAAGGTGGTGCCCGGTATTACGATCCGCGGGTTTTACGCCATGGCTGTTCTCGCAGGCTTTGTGAATCGTATCTTTGCTCTGCCGGCCAAGTTAGGCGACATGGATGTGATCCCCATATCAAAACAGATGGGCGCCATCTTGGAGAACATTGGCGTCTGGGCGTTTTTTATTGTTATCGGGGGCTTCAGTGTCTGGGTTATCGGTACGTTCTTGAATAACATTAGGGTTCTCAAGGGAGAGGAGGCAGGGTTATGATTGCGGACAAGAGGATGTTTTATGGCGGCGCTTTGTCGTTGCTGGTGTTTGGCGTGTTATTTACCTTAATGTTCACGCCTGTTCTCAAAGGACAAAACGCTCTTGAATACTTGGATACCCTGTACAATTCCATATCAAAGGGCTCAGCCTACTATATTCCCCACGTCAGGGAAGAGAGTGATAAGTTCAGGGGCAAAACCATCTCTGTTGCTCTGGTCATGGCGGATGAGAAACAGGCCGTAGATACAGCCCGTCTTTTTGAGGAATCCGGCGCTGAGGCAACAGTGAAGGGGGCTGAACTAAAGGTTACCGGCGACCTGGGCAAGATACTGGGGAACTGTCTTGCCGACGCAGATGCCATGTACAACAACGATGGTGAAAAGGTGTCCGGCAAGTATGGCTATAATGAAAGACAGGTCCTCTTTAACTGGTGGAAATCGTTTAAGGGGATGGAAAAGGACCTGAAGAAGCAGAATAATTTTAAGGAGGCCACTATCGTCGACTTGGTAGTAAAGAAGGCGGTTGAATCGTCCTACAATTATTACAGGATAGAACCTCAAAAGATCACCGATCGCCTGGGCATTGTGATTTTTTCTTTGGTATTCTACGTGGGTTACACTTTGTGGTACGGCTTTTCCATTATGTATATGTTTGAAGGATGGGGACTAAGACTCGAACATTGATCGATCGAAGGTTGACTGTTTAGTGCTCATCCATAAATAGACTTCTTGAGAAAATGGGCACGAGTTGGTTTCCAATTCAGAAATGGGCAATTTTTTCTCTGAGCAAGGCCGCACGACGGTTTGCGCCGAGGCGTGCATGATCGTACGTCGCAGGCGGAAACCGGATGAGAACGCAGCTCAGGGGAAAAATGGCCATTTCTGGATGGAAACTATTTAAAAAGGCTAAAGGCAGAT
>DAOWME010000183.1 GCA_030643245.1 Deltaproteobacteria bacterium | reverse complement strand
TTAACAAATAACTTATAATACATCTGCATGTCAACAAATAACTGCTTTTTCCTTTCCCTTTCCATCTTGACAACCTAATCGATAAAATATACTATTCGAACGTGTACAACAATTCGACCTGTGCGGTTGGCTACTGGCCGCCAGCAGTTAAGGTCATAAGGACAAGGGCTGTGAGGGGCAGGCTGACGCAGAGATTGCGGAACAGCACCGTTTCCGGATCAAAACTGTTTTCTCGATCAATTACAGTCATTAGACAACAGATGAAAGGAGAGAAGAATGGCAATAAAAGGGCCTCTAAACGGGATTAGGGTTCTGGATTTAACACAAGCGCATGCCGGTCCTTTCGGGACCCAGATCCTGGGGGACCTGGGGGCAGAGGTGATTAAGATTGAATCACCGGGGAGGGGAGATATCGTCAGGATTCTTCCGCCGAAATTGGAGGGCGAAGGCTATTATGTCCTGGCCTTGAACCGGAACAAGAAAAGCCTTACCCTCGATCTCGGGACACCATCGGGGAAAGATGCCTTCCTTGACCTAGTCAAGATATCCGACGTTGTATTTAATAACTTCAGGGCAGGCACAATGGAAAAATTAGGTTTAGATTATGAGGGCTTGAAGAAAATCAACCCCAATATCATCACTTGTTCTATTACAGGCTTCGGTCCCACAGGCCCTTATCAGGACCGAATATCCATGGACGACGTGGCTCAGGGATTGGCCGGGTCTATGAGCCTTTCCGGTGATCCTGCCGGGCCGCCCATGAGACCGGGCATCCCCATTGCCGACATCTCTGCGGGTATTTTTGGCACGATGGGAGTAATAACCGCTCTTTATGAGAGAGAACGTACGAACCAAGGGCGTAAAGTAGAAATCAACTTACTGGAATCAACCATGTTTCTCATGTCGAACCATTTTCAAAACTACTTCATCTCCGGCAAGCCACCGGGACCCCAAGGTTCAAGGCACCCTATCCTGCCATTGGCAGGATCGTTTCAGACTAAGGATGGTCACCTGATGCTTGGCGCTCCATGGCCACACATAGCCAAAATAATAAATAAAGAATGGCTGCTTGATGACCCGAGGTTTGATACAACGGAAAACAGAATCGCCAATCTACAGAAGTTAGAGGAGATTATTGAGGATGCTTTGCGTCAAGAGAATACTGAACACTGGTTAAAACTCATGGAGGGAGAAGACATGGCGGTTGCTCCCATAAATACCCTGGACAAGGTGGTCATCGATCCTCAAGTAGTCCATAACAAGACTGTTATTAACATGAATCACGCTGTATGCGGACCCATAAGGGCGATCGGTAACCCTATCCATCTCGTGGACGGCATCCAGGGGAAGCCTGAGTACCCACCAACATTAGGACAACACAATGAAGAAATACTAGAAGGGATGCTCGGTTATTCTGAGGAGAAAATAAAAATAATCAAGGAGGAAGCCGATGCACATAGCGAGGAATTAGCAAAACGTTCCAGAAAGATATGAGGAGAACATACACTACCTGTCCATTGGCACCTCACCGGTTTAGGGTGGGGAGAAGTCCGCTTTCCATTTTTAGTCCCTTCTCCTTCTGTCTTACACCTTATTGAGACCTGTGCGATTTGACATAGTCATCGAGCGCATCTTTGCTCACCAACCAGTTACGCTTCAATTTAAATGCCGGAATTGAACCGCGTCTTGCCAAAACATTCAAATAATCTTGTGAATATGGCGACATTTTTGATGCCTCTGCAAGGGTAAGAAAGCGCGTCCTGATATTCGGAATCGCCTCGAAATATAAATGGATTGTTCTTTCCAGCGCCCTTCCGACAAGTAAAATGAAATCATCCACTTTGCCGCGGTGACCTTTCTCCAATGCATCATAGTATCTCTTCCAGTCATTTTTCAAGATAACGGCAGGGAAATAACCATTTTTCAATAGAATCAAATTCATCAAGAGCCTCGCGGTTCTACCGTTCCCATCAACAAAAGGATGGATAGATACGAGTTCAAAGTGCGCAAGCGCGGCCTGTATAACAGGATGCCCTGCCGCCTCCACCAGCCTTTCTTCGGCAAAACGTTCCATGGCTTCATGCACGCGCAAAGGATCGGGAGGGGTGTGGCTTGAACGGTTATCCTTACCTGTATGTCTCTGTATCGCCGTGCATAGTCGTTATCTATCCCTTTCAATATGAGAGAATGAACTTCCCTTACATTTCTCTCCGTGATCTTCTGTTCGGTTGAGGCCAACTCCTCAACAAAGCTTATCGCATCTTTGTGATTGACTGCCTCCAGGTGTTCCCTGAGTGATCTCCTCCCAATAGTCAAACCCTCCTCAAGGACCAAAAGCGTCTCTTTCAGTGTAAGCGTATTCCCCTCTATCGCATTTGAATTGTACGTCCACTCAATCATTAAACCATGCTTTAAACGTGAGAGGATTGTTTCAGGAAGGGGTCTGTGCCTGTCAATTAGCCTCTTTCCTTGATCAATGCGATTTAGTAGCTTATTTATACGATCGGATGCCATAAATATTAAGTATATCCGATCATTACTTCTTGTCAATAGAAATATCAGCCCTGACGCATGAATATATTAGAGTTGAGTTTGTGTTTTGATTTTTTGTTTTAGAGATGTTCTTCACAATTTCGGCCTCGCCCCTAAGTCCCCGGATGTTAGGTTTTTGTCGTCTGATGCGACGCCGTATTCGTTGAATATTGGCAAAGAGACTGCGGTCAAAATATACTGAGCCTAGTCAACGGTCACGTATTTGTTTGACTACTGGTCTTCGATTTACTAAGATAAGAGCATGTATCGGCTGTAGGGGAACAATAGATTCTTTGGGAGGTGATTGCTTTTGAAACGGACTCGGATCGTTGAAATCCTTGCATCAAAGGAGGTTGGGACCCGATTCACTGTAATGGGTTGGGTCAGGACAAGGAGAGACTCAAAAGGAGGGTTCTCTTTTATTGAAGTCAATGACGGCTCCTGCATGACCGGTCTCCAGATTGTAGCCGACGGGAAACTTCACAATTACCTCAGCGAGGTTATGAAGTTGCAGACAGGCTGTTCTATAGAGGTTGTGGGTACCCTGGTGGCCTCCGTTGGCAAAGGACAAGAGGTGGAGATTCAGGCCGAAGAGATCAAGGTAGTTGGATGGGCTGATCCGGATGTCTACCCCCTTCAAAAGAAGCGCCATTCTTTTGAGTTCTTGCGAACCATCGCCCATTTGAGGCCCAGAACCAACACCTTCAGTGCGGTGGCGAGGGTGAGGAGTAGCGTAAGCCACGCTATTCACACATTTTTTCAAGAGAGGGGATTCATCTATGTCCATACCCCGATCATCACCGGGAGTGACTGCGAAGGTGCCGGAGAGATGTTCAAAGTAACTGCTTTTGACCTGGATCAGGTCCCCAAGGAAGAAGGACGCTCGGACTTTACCCGGGATTTTTTTGGACATCCTGCGAGCCTCACTGTAAGTGGTCAACTCGAAGCCGAAATATATGCCCTTGCAATGGGAGATGTGTATACGTTCGGACCTACATTTAGAGCGGAGGATTCCAATACATCACGTCACCTGGCTGAATTCTGGATGGTAGAACCGGAGATGGCCTTCTGTGATCTCGAAGGGGATGTGGAGCTTGCAGTGAATTTCCTGAAATACATCTTCGCTTATGTGCTTGAGAATTGCACACAGGACCTTGAGTTCTTTAACCGCTTTATAGATGATTCGGCGCTAAAGACTCTCGAAAACCTTGTTTCGCAGGACTTCAAACACATCACTTACACTGAAGGGATAGAGGTCCTTTCAAAGGCAAAGAAGAAGTTTGAGTTCCCTGTGAGCTGGGGGGTCAACCTGCAGTCTGAACATGAGAGATACCTTTGCGAAAAGGTCTTTAAGAAACCAATCGTCGTTGTGAACTACCCCAAAGGGATCAAGCCGTTTTATATGAAGGTTGACAAAGATGAAAAGACAGTCCGTGCGATGGATATACTAGTGCCCAAGATCGGAGAAATCATTGGCGGGAGTCAGCGTGAAGATGACTATGATACGCTCCTTGCACGGATAAAAGAGGCGAACCTGGAGCCGGATGACTACTGGTGGTACCTGGAATTGAGGAAATTCGGTTCCGTTCCCCATGCGGGTTTCGGGCTTGGATTCGAGCGCCTAATTCAATTTATCACAGGTCTGTCCAATATCAGGGACGTAATACCTTTCCCGAGAACCCCGGGAAACGTGAGTTTCTAAGGCCAACACCCGACACCGAAAAGTCGGGTAAATCTGTCGCCATCACGCTGGAGATCAAGGACAGGAACCAATAAATATGCCGAAAGACAAAGCAACCGCCCCATCATCTGATTTCATCCGCAACATTGTCGCAGAAGACTTGAAAGCCGACAAAAACAAAGGTCGGATCGTGACACGGTTTCCACCGGAACCGAATGGTTATCTCCATATCGGACATGCCAAGTCCATCTGCCTTAACTTCGGTATTGCCTCGGAAAACGAAGGTGGTGTTTGCCACCTGCGGTTTGATGATACGGACCCAAGCAAGGAAGAGGTCGAATATGTGGAATCGATCAAGTCAGATGTCCGGTGGCTCGGATTCGACTGGGATGATCACATCTACTATGCATCTGACTACTTTGAGAAGTTATATGAATATGCCGAGCAGTTGATCAAAAACGGCAAGGCGTATATTTGCAGTCTCAGTGCACAGGAGATTAGAGAGTACCGCGGCACCCTGACCGAACCGGGCAAGGACAGTCCATACCGGAACCGCAGTGAGGAAGAGAACCTCAACCTCTTCAGACGAATGCGTGCAGGGGAGTTCGGGGAGGGTTCCCACGTACTCCGGGCAAAGATCGATATGACATCTCCAAACTTGAATATGCGAGATCCAACCATATACCGTGTTCGACGCGTGCCGCATCACCGCACTGGCGACAAGTGGTGCATTTATCCCATGTATGATTTTGCCCATTGTCTCTCAGATTCAATCGAAGGAATCACACACTCCCTTTGCACACTGGAATTTGAAGATCACAGACCACTCTATGACTGGATTTTAGACCAATTGAACGTCGATTGCCATCCGCAGCAGATCGAGTTCGCCCGCCTCAACCTCAGCCATACGATGATGAGCAAGCGGAGGCTTCTGGAACTGGTTGAAGAGGGGTACGTTTCCGGATGGGACGATCCAAGGATACCTACACTGGCCGGGTTGCGAAGGCGTGGCTATACACCGGAATCTATCCGGAACTTCTGCGAACGCATCGGAGTGGCCAAGAGGGATAGCACGGTCGACATCGCACTGCTCGAGCACACTCTCCGAGAAGATTTAAATAAGAGGTCTCCGCGTGTAATGGGTGTGTTGCGTCCACTTCGTGTAGTCATAGATAACTATCCTGAAAATCAGGTCGAGGAGCTGGATGCCATAAATAATCCGGAGGACCCAGGTATGGGAACACGGAAGATCCCTTTTTCACGCGTGCTATATATTGAACGAGATGATTTTCGTGAGGACCCACCAAAGAAGTTTTTCCGCTTAGCACCTGGTCGTGAGGTGCGGCTGCGATACGCGTATTTCGTCAGGTGTGTGTGCGTGGTTAGGGATGAGAAGACAGGAGAAGTGACCGAACTCCACTGTACCTATGATCCACAGACTAGAGGCGGTGACTCGCCGGACGGACGCAAGGTTAAGGCAACTTTGCATTGGGTCTCGGCTGCCCATTCTCTCGAAGCCGAGGTGCGTTTATACGATCACCTCTTCCTGAAGCCGAACCCAGGTGATGAAAGCGACGGCAATGATTTCAAAGCCTCGCTGAACTCGAACTCACTGGAGACCTTGACGTCATGCCGCGTTGAACCAAGTCTCCGAGGATCGACACCGGGAAGCATATACCAGTTCGAAAGACAGGGCTACTTCTGCGTTGATTCCGTTGATTCATCGGCTGAAGCGCTGGTTTTCAACCGCACGGTAACGTTGCGTGATACATGGGCCAGGATCGAAAAAACACAGAAAAAGAACAAAGGAGCAACCATTGGAGACAAGAACTGACTTTCTGATTATCGGTAGTGGGATAGCCGGATTGACTTTTGCCCTCAAGGTTTCACAATACGGAACAGTGGCAATTGTTACCAAGAAAAATAAGGTGGATTCGAACACCAACTACGCTCAGGGTGGAATTGCTTCCGTATTA
>DAOWME010000121.1 GCA_030643245.1 Deltaproteobacteria bacterium | reverse complement strand
GTCTCTATGTCCAGGATCTTCTCAAATTCATCCCTCTTGGCGTTAATCTGATCGCTGAAAGGGGTGAAGTCTATCCTAGTCGTCGTTTTTTGTTGCTTCTTTGTTCTAATCGTTTCTTTCTTCCTAACCTCATCCTCAATCTTTTTGTATAAATCCCGCATCATGGTAAAGGAAGCAGCCAGCTTTTTCGTAATCTCCTTAATTTCATTTGGATCAAAATCATAAACAGCCAGGATGTTCTCCTTTGCCTCCCTAATCCTCTGTCCTGTTGACTGCTTATCCTCCACAAGGAAATCCTGAGGGGATTTGGTGTCCTGTGAGACAACGTCCCCAAGCTTATAGTTAGTGGGGGGCAGCTTAATTTGGGGAGACAGGAATAGCGTGGCAAATATGGCCAATAAGATGGCCATCAACCATCTTTGAAATGAAGGGTTCTTAAATATTTCGAGGGTGGATTTCTCGTCGGACGAAGATGACAGCTTTGCTTTCTTCTTCTTTTCACCGTTCAATACTGCCATTGTAACTTCCTTCTGTGGCGACAAAGTATAACAGAAATTTTGAAACTCAATTATGAGCCACAAATTGTCGGGGGAGGCTATTCGGTTACTTGTTATACGTAAAGCCTTGTAGCAAATCCCTTATTTACAGATAAGCCACTATTACACGAAGAACGAATACCTTATGACATAAGGGACGAAAATTTCCATTCCTAAGCTGTATCTCTGGTATGCTCGTAAATCTCATATGCTCTAATAATATTTTGAACTAGGCGGTGTCTTACTACATCCTTATCAGAGAAGTACGTAAAATTTATCCCGTCTATTCCCTTGAGGATACCTTGGGTCTCTATCAAGCCAGATGCCTTTCCAGAAGGTAAATCAATCTGAGTAATATCACCAGTTATAACGGTCTTGGAATTATAACCCAATCTGGTCAAAAACATCTTCATCTGTTCCGAAGTTGTATTCTGGGCTTCATCCAAAATGACAAAAGAGTCATTTAAGGTACGGCCCCTCATAAATGCCAGAGGCGCTATCTCAATGATCCCTTTTTGTACCAAATTGGAGGCCTTTTCAAAGTCTATCATGTCGTGTAGGGCATCATAGAGAGGCCTAAGATAGGGGTTGACCTTTTCGTACAGATCCCCAGGCAAGAAACCAAGTTTTTCACCTGCTTCGACAGCAGGTCGGGCAAGGACGATCCGCTCAACCTTTTTCTTCATTAAAAGGGATATCGCCATACCCATAGCCAGGTAAGTCTTACCGGTTCCTGCCGGGCCTATGCCGAAGACGATATCAAATTTTCTTATGGCATCAATGTATAGCTTTTGGCACAGACTCTTAGGTGTTATTACCCTCTTTCTGGAAGATATATAAACAGTGTCAAGGAATATATCCTTGAGGTTAACTGAGCTGTTGTCGCTTACAATCCTTATGGCATAGTCAATATCATTGGGATAGATCGGGTAACCTGCTTCCAATAAGGAATAGATCTCAAGAATGACCTTTTCAGCAACCTTTATATCATAATAATCTCCATGTATACTGATTCTATTACCTTTTACATTGATCTTTATATCTAATGTTTTTTCTATACACCTTAGGTTCTCATTATGTTCACCCAAAAAACTCTTGAACAGACTGTTACTATGAAAACTAAGTCTTATTATATCTTCTTCGCTGAACTCGCTTTTCAAAAGGCCCTTCTCTCTCCAAGCTATTTAGGGTTATCTGTAATAAAAGTTTATTCTCCCATTATCTGAATCTTTATTTCTCTTCTCCTCGGCCGGTTATCAAAATCCAACAGGACTATTTGCTGCCAGGTACCTAGTAAGGGCTCCCCATTAAATACGGGGATTGTCAGGGATGCCCCCAGTAATGCCGCCCTTACGTGTGAATAACCGTTTCCATCACCCCACCTGCGATCATGCTCATAGTTCATATCTTTGGGAGCGATCCTTTCAATGGCCTTCTTCAAGTCATTTATCGCCCCGCTCTCGAATTCTATGGTAGTTAAGGCAGCTGTTGATCCAGGTACAAATATGGCAATATTACCACTATCGACGTCCGATTGCAAAACTTTTTCTTTAACCTTATGGCTTATATCTATGATATCAGTCTCATCGGTTGTATCAACAAATATCTTTGAATTATGAACCTTCATTTTAAACCTCACCCTTTCTTTTTAAGTTCATCGTGGATTACTGGTGTAATCCACTCGAACAGTTATTACTAACCTAAATCTGAGCGCCAACTTGAGGAAGTTGTTTCGTCCCCGTCCCTAACGTCTCCTCCCATCTATTATCTCGAATAATGCCTGAAGTCTTGTGTCTATCTGGGAGTCCGACACCATGGCCGGATCAATCATGTCGGCTTCGATAACAACCCCCGGGACCCCGTACTTCTTATCCAATGCGTCTATCACATCCGGCTGGGACAGGTTCCAGTACCTGCATGACTTGGAGGAGAACATCACCATTCCATCGATTGAATATTCCTCTACCAAACCACTTGCAAGCTCCATGGCGCCCTTTGGAGAGATATTCCATGTCCAGGGGCTTTCCCCTCCATAATAACACTCTACAAAGGACTCAACAGGATGTTCCGGATCGATCAGTTCCGGATGGGGAAACATCTCCCAAGGGTATCTTCCACAGAGGCATACAGCCCCATTGGGAGTGAATTTACGCATAAATTTACCCAAAAATGCCCACGGTATCCACCCATCCCAGTATATGCGATACTTCTCCCCCTGGGGTGCCAACGCAGGGATGCCCTTTTCTTTCCTGTCTTGAAGCTCTTTTAAGAGCTTTTCATAATAGATAATGCCATCCTGACTCCCCATCATATAGATAACTGGCGCCATGCTCACAGCATAATCCCAGAGAGTCCACGTAGCGGGCTTTGTTTTCAAAAACTCCCAGCATTGATTTCTAATGGTAGCCGTCTTCTTGAGTATACTCAAGATTTCACCCATTCTGTCATAATCAAAGGGTTTGCCGCAGACCTCTTCAAGGGTTGGGATAAGGATTTCTTTGATCTGTCTGTGAACGTATTCTTTCGTCCTGGGGATATCCTCTCTTTCAAAAGTGATGGGGAAGTCAATAGGCACCATTCGGATACCCATCCTTCGATACAAGGCCTCGGCATAGTGGGACATCTCTGTGCAGGCGCGACCGGCTACCATCAAATCGGGTAAGGGAAGGATCGCTTGCTCATTTACCTGTATCCCCTTTTTCACGGCTTCTGCCATACCCATGTGGAGTCTATGATAAGAACACGTCTCAGGAAGATCACCGGTCATCTCCGCCACCTTCATCACCTCTTCTGCTGCGCCTATCCCGCCGCAGTATGAGGCATAACCCGCCATAAAGTGGGATTTCATACCCATTGAATATGAAAAGATGAAGGATGGGCCTGAGTCCCATGCCACTTTTTCTCCCCTTTCCTTGGCCGTCCTTAATTCAGCCCAGTGTTTATCCACCATGGGTCTGATATCATTGGTCGTTGCCAGACGATTTACCTTATACTGTATGTCCATCATGGGCCTCCTGATATAAAAACCTATAGGGGCGTATAAGAATGCGAATTAAGAGTTAAGAATGAAAAATTAAGAGTTTTTTTTTACCTGTACGCAGAAAGCTATTAACTTGAAGGTATAATGATCAACATGCAAGCTGTAGGCTCAAATCCTTATGCCTTGCCTTGTACCCTATACAACATTTAAACATAGATGAAACGATTATCTAAGCCAATTCTTCATTCTTAATTTTTAACTCTTAATTGGCATTATAACCTCTGTTCCGTTCTTTCAATAATGAGATCCTGCAGCCCCTTGCTCAGATCTGCGAAATAGGCGCTGTAACCGGCCACCCTTACCACAAGGTTCGTGTGCTTCTCCGGATGTTTCTGGGCATTCACCAAGGTTTTTTTATCAACCACATTAAACTGTATATGGCTAACCCCAAGATCCGCCCAGGTCTTCAGGTACTGAGCAAATACTTTTTTGCTCTCCCCCTCCAGATACTGCGGCAGAAATTTCTGGTTTAACAGATAACTGTAACCATACGGATCGATCTTTGATGCGGATTTCAAGACTGCAGTAGGTCCTGTGTTGTCGCTGCCAAGGGATGGGGAAAGCACGGCATCGGCATAGACTTCTTTGTCTTTTCTGCCGTCGGGCGTGGCCCCTGTGCCCACGGAAAGTCCGAAGTTTGCGGAGGTGCCGCTCCCATCGGCATTGTACCTGCCGCCAAAGAAATCCGTGAATTTCCTTATCTCCTCGTTCGTCCTCTTATGAACCTCCGCTGCTATTCGATCAACATAGTCATCATCATTTCCATACTTGGGAACTTCGTTGAGAAGCATGAGGCGCAAGGATTCGCTTCCTTCAAAATTATTCTTCAACGCATCGAGAAGCTCGTCCATGGTAATGCGCTTATCCTCAAACACAAGTTTCTTCATTGCCGCCAGTGAATTGATAACATTCGTAGGCCCGAGCACAAGTATGATCTGGCGGGAATAATATGACCAGGTTGCCGACTCTTTGCCCAATTCAATACAATCATCGAGCACCCCGGAAGCAAAGGGTCGTGGTATATACTCGGCGAAGAGGGCTTCATAAAGATTGTTGATTTTTACCAATTTGCTTACAAAGAAGTTCACCTGTTTGAGGTAGGCCTCCATGACGTCCTCAACGGATGAGAACCCTTGGGGATCTGCGGTAGGACAGCCCGATTGTCTCCCAGAGAACTTGTCAATTCCCTTATTCAATGCCAGCTCCAGGCACTTAGGCAGGCAGAAGTAAGCAACAGAGCAGCGATTTTTCATATTCTTACCCGGTATATAAACATCGACACAACCCTCTATAGTATAGTTTCTCGCATCTTCAAGGGGTATGCCGTCCTGTATCAATTGGGGGATGAGACTCTTATCATTGTAAAAGGCAGGATACCCGACTCCCGCCCGCACTACGTCTATAGCCTTTAGAATGAGTTCCTGAGGTATCTTTTCGTGATATCTTAGGGCCAGGGTCGGCTGCACTGTCTTCATTGCCTTGGAAGCATCTAGCATTATGTAAGAAATTTCATTGGTTGCGTCCTCCCCCGAAGGTGTCACCCCTCCCAGGGTCAATGTCTGATTCATGTGGGCTCCGGCATAATACCCTGAGACAGCCGGCGGGCTCAAATGGGTGCCGAGACCTTCAAACTTGAGCCAGAGAAACTCAATCAACTCCTGAGCCGCTTCCCTGGTAATACGTCCCTCCTTCACATCCTTTGCATAGAAGGGATAGACAATCTGGTCAAACCTGATGCCGGTTCCCGTGCCTGTTGTTTCTATCTTCATAGCCACCAGATGGATGAACCAGAAAAACTGTAAGGCCTCATGAAATGACCTGGGAGGATTCCCGGGCACCCGCTCGCATATCTCTGATATCTCTTCCAGTTCCTTTCTTCTCTCCTCTGACGTCTCTGTGCTCGCCAGTTCACTTGCCTTTTCCGCATATCTCTGTCCGAACTTGACCACAGCCCTCAAGACGATTACTATGCCCTCATATAGCTCCTTCCTGCGGATATACTCATCAACAGGCATATCCATCTCTTTCCCCAGCGCTTCAAGCCTCTCTTCAACCTCCTTTATCACCCCGTTGAGGCCGTCCTTGAACAACCGGTCATAGTTGGGGGCACAGTATATCCATGAGAAGAACCATTGGGCAACGCCATTGAACCCAAAATGGCCTTTAATACTCTCCGGCGCCAGAACCCTTGCCCTGTCATCTATGGCCTTGCCGGACCAGTAATCGCATATCTTCGCTGCCTCCTCTCTCCCGTCATCATCTATCAGATTTCTATAGCCATCATTAAGGGCCTTGCCCACCCATCTCTGGTATAACTCCGGGTATATCGGCAAAGCGCCGGGGGAACTTGCGGCGTTTCCAACGATGCGTTCTTCATCCCCAATATATACGGTCATCGTCTCTAATATCCTCGCCAGCGCCTTCGCCCTCCTAACGACCATCGGCTCCCCTTCCGTAGCCTTAAAGGACTCGGTCAGGGCCCTGGCCCTCTCCACACATACTTTCAACCCTTCCTTATAAGCCTTTCCATACTCGGACCTGCTCTCTTCCTCTTCCAGACCCCTTATCCTTCCCCTCACTACCTCCTTCATCGTAGGGATGCACATATTTTCTCTTAATTGAATGGTTGTTGCGCTCATGGTTCCCTCCTTTGGTTAGGGTTGTCTCTTAACCCCGTTAGATAGTATCCATCCATAAATGGTCTTTTTGCACAATATCTGCGTTATGATTAAAAAATAATCCCCAGAATATTAAACACATGCCTGCGGTTATTTTTTTTACATGCCTTAATCTTGAACAAATATCCTCATTTCTGGATGGACACTAGATAGTGCTCATCCATAAATAGACTTCTTGAGAAAATGGGCACGAGTTGGTTTCCAATCCAGAAATAGATCGACTATTCTTGCGGTTTTGCGTTTCCAGATCGAACAAATCTAACCTAAATCTGAGCGCCAACTTGAGGAAGTTATTTCGTCCCCATCCCTAATAAACCACAGAGAACGCAGAGAAGCATCTGAAAAAATAGAGGTTGCATAACATGAGGGCTATCTCTGTGAACTTTCAGTTTCCTGCGGGCTTCCGCCACCCGGTAAAAGCGATAGAAATCCCTTTATCAATATCAGCTTTATACATCTTGGAATGGCTGTCTTACCGTCTCTCATGAGGATAAGGGTTATCCGTTTCGTATGATCATCCTCTATGACCACTGCTTGTTTATCAGAAAACGTCGAACACGTGAAACCCGCATGAGTATTATTTGCCTGTCCCCACAGGCCTGTTCTGCTTCCGGGCGGTTTGTGAATTGGGCGTATTCCTTAGAGATTTGGCTCGGCGGCTGGAAATGAGCGGGCCTGGTGTGGGGCTATCGGTGGAGAGGGGAGAAGTGATTGCACGGGAAAAGGGATTCGTCTTAATTGAATGTTGTAATTTTGTTAAATAGATTGTACTGTGCAGGTTAAATATAGTTTGATACGTTACGCAAATACAGAGAGAGTACTTAATTTCCTGAACCATGTTGGTAAATATATTGATGAATTGAGAACTTCTATGGCAGAGAAAATTGAAATCCTAAAAAATCATCTGTATGAACTACGCCAAGAGCCAGTGTGAGAACACTACAATATATAATCATTAATATATATAAACATTTCAAACAAATTATTCAAGAAGTTTTTTCAATGCTAACACCTTTTACTTTTCTTTGACAGTTAATTTTTGTACTAAAACACCTCACGATGAGCATAATGAGAGGCTGGGCGCTTATGTGCATCCCGATAACTGGACGCCGCCTACGCTTGAAACTAAGGAACGTGGCCAAAATAACTTCCTCAAGTTGGCGCTCAGATTTAGGTCAGATTTGTTCGATCTAAAAATACAAAACTACAGGAATAGTCTTACCTATTTCGAGGATTTTGTATTTGAAGATCGGTCAAAGATGGCCTGAAGATGAGATGTACAAATGGGGAAGTTATTTCGGCCACGTCCTTAAGCTAAATTTTGTCTATATTGAAGCCAAAAATTTACGAAACAACAATTCCAAAACACCCTGTTTTCAAACCTCAGCGCTGCAAGCGGGAATTGCTGGATGCTCTTCAGTACCGGAAAGGATGAACACCAACTCTTCGTTACTCTATGGGAGGGGGAACAGTGACACTTCCAGAGAACAAAACTAAAATCGTCTGCACCATCGGTCCGGCGTCCGAGTCTGAAGAGATCATCTCACAGATGATCCGAGCCGGTATGAACGTTGCGCGAATAAATTTCTCGTATGGTGATTTCGAGAGTCACAGGAAGGTGATGGAAAGTATCCGTAGCGCTGCGTGCTCAACGGGGAAACGCGTGGCCATCATGGCCGATCTTCCGGGACAAAAGATGCGCATCGGCCAATTAGCAGAGGAGTTGATTGAGCTAAAGCCTGGCAATCCATTTACGCTGACCACGGAAAACATCATTGGTGACAGAGAGCGAGTATCGGTAAGCTTTACCGGCTTGCCGCACGCTGTAAAGCCGGGAGACATTTTGTACCTCAACGACGGCTACATTGAGATCCAGGTTACGAAGGTGGTGGGAAACGAAGTCGTTTGCGAGGTTCAGGTGGGAGGGGAAATCCGTTCCAGTAAAGGTCTTAACTTGCCGGGCATTGACCTCGGCATAAGCGCGTTCACCGAACACGATCACGAATGTCTGAAATTCGCCCTGGAACAGGGCGTGGACGCTGTAAGTCAG
The DNA here is from genome assembly GCA_030643245.1 of Deltaproteobacteria bacterium. Classification (GTDB taxonomy): domain Bacteria; phylum Desulfobacterota; class UBA8473; order UBA8473; family UBA8473; genus JAUXHQ01. The sequence continues at coordinate 693 of DAOWME010000121.1, read as the reverse complement.
TCTTTTGTGGAGAGGGCGGAGGATATTGAAGCTGTCCGCAACGCGGCTGAGGCCTTAGGCCACCATCCGTTTATCATTGCCAAGATCGAACGCTCCGGGGCATGCGATAACCTCGATGGTATTCTCGAAGCCGCGGACTGCATCATGATCGCCCGTGGCGACCTCGGGGTTGAAATCCCTATAGAGAGTATTGCAGTCGTTCAAAAGCGCTTGATGCATATGGCAAATCTCAAGGGCAAACCTGTGATTACGGCCACGCAAATGTTGGAATCCATGACCGATAACCGACGCCCTACCAGGGCGGAAGCTACGGACGTTGCCAACGCAATCCTTGACGGCACGGACTGTGTTATGCTATCAGGTGAGTCAGCAATGGGGAAATATCCGGTGGAAGCCGTTAACATGCTCGCCAAAATTGCAGTGGCGACTGAACCGCACCGTTCCAGATTCGGAGTGAGAGATGCCTTGAAAACAGTCGCCCGCATCAGCCATGTCAGTCTCACGGACCTGATTGCCTCAAGCGTAGAGGCCACCTTGGAGAGTGCCTCCGTGGCAGCCGTATTTGTCCTTACACGAAGCGGTGCATCCGCAAGAAGCATAACGCGCTTTAGGCTTCCCGTATGGGTAATTGCGGTAAGCTCAGAAGAAAGTACGAGTCAAAGGCTCCAATTTTCCTACGGAGTACATCCAACG
>DAOWME010000128.1 GCA_030643245.1 Deltaproteobacteria bacterium | reverse complement strand
CCGTCGCCAGCAGTATAGCTTACGCAATATGGATCGCAACAGGTCAAAAGGGTAAATATCCCGTCATTATAACCCACAAATAACTCATTCAGCTATCACATACTACTGGAACCATCCCTTATTTTTCAAAATACGGAAACTAATTACTGCCTGAGTAGTATTTAAAGTAAGGGATAGATATGGATTTAAAAATTTTACTTACTGTGTTTTCCGCTGTTTTTGTTGCAGAGCTGGGTGATAAAACTCAACTTGCAACAATGCTGTTTGCAGCCGATAAAGATATTAGCAAGATGACTGTTTTTCTTGGGTCATCTTTGGCATTGATTTTTACTTCAGTTTTAGCTGTTATTTTCGGCAGTATACTATCGCAGCATATAAGCCCAAGGTATATGTCCATTTTGGCAGGCGTCGGATTTATTATAATTGGAGGCTGGTCACTTTATAATGGATGTGTGGCAACATAACGCCATTCACCAGACTCAAGTCTGATACGACATAGAAAGGGGGATTAGAGCAGCTAGAGATAGTATTTTATTATTTGGCAAGGAACGTTAACAGAGATCAAAGGGATTAAAAAAGGAGGTAGAATTATGAGTGTTCCAACTCACGCAGAGTGGAGAAAAGTAGAAGGGTATGATTACGATGATCTGATCTATGAAAAAAAATATATGGCAACCGGGGGGATTGCCCGGATGTCAATCAATCGGCCGGACAAGCTCAACTCCTTTACCGGCGACACAATTCGTCACATGTGGGAATGTGTTTACGATATTAATAAGGATCCTTCCATCGGCGTTGTCATCTTGACCGGCGTTGGTGACAAGGCATTTTGTACCGGCGGTGATGTGGGTGTCGAGGCTGAAGGCGAACTCGAAGATGCCATATTCATAAGCTGCAATAGTCTTCTTGTAACCTGTAAAAAGCCGATCATTGCCGTTGTTAAGGGATGGTGTGTCGGCGGCGGCAACCACATGGCATACTGTTGTGATTTTACGATCGCTGCGGACAATGCCCGATTTGCACAGAACGGTCCCCGTGTGGGGAGTCCTGCCAGCGGCTGGCCGATTCAATATGCCATAAGGGTGCTCGGTGCGAAAAAGGCTAGGGAGATGTGGATGCTCTGCAGAAGATACAGCGCTCAGGAAGCTGTTGAGATGGGATTGGCGAATGTGGTGGTCCCTTTAGATAAGATTGACGAAGAGGTTGACCAGTGGTGTTCTGAAATACTCGAGAAGAGTCCCACGTGCATCCAGGTGTTGAAGGCATCCTTTGACGAAGAGTTCAATTACATGAGATGGGACATCCCCATGGATCTGCAAAGAAAGCTCTTCCCGTCTTTTATGAGTGGCGAGGAACAACAGGAAGCACAAAATGCCTTCTTTGAGAAGAGACAGCCTGATTTCTTGCGGTTTAGAGAGGAAGAATACGATGAATACCTGAGAACCTTGTCAAAGGTAACAGTAAAGTAGGCATGGCTCATAAGAATGACTAAGACCCGGACTTTGCAAGTCTTTTTAAGAACGCCGGACAACCGGAGAAACCATTTGGCATTCATCTCTATGGAGGCTTGCGAAGTCCGAGTCGATTCAAAGGGGACAAGATATGGATTTTGAACTTACCAGTGAACATTTAAGTTTGAAGGAGAGCGCTGCCTCTTTTGTGAAGAAAGATCATTCATTCGATCGTCTCAGGGACCTGTATAAGGATCCCCTCGGGTATTCCAAAGAAGCATGGAAAAAAATGGCCGAGCTTGGGTGGATGGGACTCATATACCCCGAGGAATACGGAGGTCTTGGGTTGGATTTTGGTTTTGTAATGGTTTTACTTGAAGAATTCGGCAAGGGGCTGTTACCGGAACCCTGGATATCAAATATTTTGCTCGGGGGAAACCTAATACTGGCGGGTGGTACAGAACCCCAGAAACAAGAGATTCTTCCCGAGATCGTATCCGGCGATTTGATGATAACCGCGGCATATCTCGAAGACGATGGGCGATATGATACGAATTTCTGCGCCACTTCCGCCAAACGGCAAGGCGATGCATTTACTATTTCCGGCAAGAAGATCTTCGTTCTAGATGGTCTTTCCGCGGACAGATTCATTGTCACCACCCGCACATCAGGGTCTGTTGCCGACACTGACGGCATCACCCTATTTATGATATCTCAGGGTGCTGACGGCGTTAAAATGACGCCCCTGAAGACTATGGATGGTCGCAACGCATGTACCTTGGAACTGGCGGATGTCTCAGCGCCTGAAACTGACATAATTGGTGAACTTGAGCAAGGGCACCCAGTGCTTTCAGGCGTGATGGATCAAGCCACCGCGGGTCTTTGTGCCGAGATGGTGGGCGGGATGCAGGCTGCTCTGGATATCACGGTAAATTACCTAACCGAGAGAGTGCAGTTCGGAAAACCGATAGGAACCCTTCAAACCCCACAGCATAAGGCGGCGGATATGTTTATCCAAAAGGAATTATCCGCATCTTCAGTCTATTATGCAATCGCATCAATCGATGAAAAGACAGTTGACATGGCGTCAGCCATATCGAGTGCAAAAGCCAAATGCTCGTCTGCGTATGTCCAGATAGCCAAGGCAGCGGTCCAACTATTCGGAGGGATGGGGTTCTCGAACGAAGCGGATATTGGTTATTTTCTTAAACGGGCAAAGGTGGCGGAGATTCTTTTTGGAGATGCTGACTACCATCTAGATCGATACGCAAGGTTGAACGGTTATTAATGGAGGGGGTTAATGGGATGAAAGTCTCCTATTCGAGTGACGAAGAAAAATTTAGAGAGGAAGTAAGGGAATGGTTTAGAGTCAATACGCCTCCCGAAGTTAAGGACCAGACGCTTGGCGGCAGTTCACTTAACCATGACCCGATGATCAAGTGGCACAAAACCCTTTACGAAAAAGGATGGGTTGCCCCGGAGTTCCCCAAAGAATTTGGCGGCGCGGGGTTCAGTGATACGGAGCAGTTTATCTTCAATTATGAATACAGCCATTCCGGTGCGCCCAGACTCAAGACCAAGCTCGTTTCGCTTGGGATGTTGGCCCCATTACTCTTGCAGTTTGGGACAAAGGAACAACAGGAACGGTTTATCCCGGACATGTTGGCCGGTAAGACGATTTGGTGCCAGGGATTTTCCGAGCCCAATGCCGGATCTGACCTGGCCAGCTTGAAATTGAAGGCCGTTTCTGACGGAGACGACTTCGTTCTCAATGGCCAAAAGACATGGACGAGCATGGCGGATCATGCTGACTGGGTTTTCATGCTGGTAAGAACAGATTCATCCGGTAGAAAACAACAGGGCATCAGTTTCTTACTCGTAGACTTGACTTCTCCCGGCATAACGATTCGCCCGATTGAGGCCCTGACCGATTACGCACCTTTCTGCGAGGTCTTCTTCGATGATGTCCGGGTCCCGAAAGAGAATCTAGTCGGTAAAGAAGGAGAAGGCTGGAAGCTTGCAGGGGCTCTTTTGCAACATGAACGGTTGAACGCGTTTCCCATCGGCGAGTTGATCTATTCCATCGATACCATACGCAAGAATGCGGAAAAAAACAGGTATCGGGGAAAACCCCTGATCGAGGATCCGGGGTTCAGGAAGAAATTGGCCGCACTGGAGGTAGACTGCAACTCCCTCCTTTACACCTTCTTACGGATACTCTCCCAATTGAGTGTCGGTTCAGCGCCCGGTCCTGAGGCATCATTTCTCAAGGTCTATGGTTCCGAACTCTATCAACGGGTCATGGATCTGAACATAGAGGCAATGGGGCCGTGTGGCCAATCCTGGTATAACCTCGAAGCACTCGACAATTCCGTTCACCAGGCAACCATGGGCTGGGTTAATTCCCGGAGTCTGACGATCTGGGGCGGTTCTTCGGAGATCCAGCGAACGATCATAGCAACCCAGGTACTGAAATTACCTCGGAAATAAAGCCAGGACTTTCGGGGGGGGGCGATGGTTTCACCTATGCTGTTTTGCCTTTTTAGGAAAGAGCCTAAGGCCCCCTAAGGTTCAGGGTTACTGGTTCAAGGTTAATCGCTTCCCGATTTTCTCCTTTACCATTAATTCCATGGCATCCTTCATAAAAGCTATAAAAGTAGTTTACACTTTTTCTTAAAGGAATACCGATGAATAAATTGAGGGATTAAGGAATTTAGGGATTGTGGAGTTGAAATTTATTAATGAATTCTATATCTTATATAATTCCTAAATTCTTAAATTCGCAATTCCTGAATTTAGGATTAATTTGTATTAATGTTTTTAAAGTGTAAAGTGGCAAATGAAAGATGTTAACCCCATTGGGTTAATACAATGTGGATATCAACCTTTGAAACCTAACTCCTGGGTTAGCAAGGGAGTCTTTTGTCCAAAATATTACCCCATAATCTATTATAATTTACGAGGTCTGTATATAGGTTTCCAGCAAGTCCTTTGTATGCAACGCTGCCTTCTTTTCCGCCAGTTCGATCACCCACCACCGGCACGAGGTCTCCAGTAAAGCATCGAGCAAGTCGGTCCCCAGATCGTTGATCGTTTCGGGAGGAATATGCCCTTCTCCGTTTTCCTCTTTATAGATATGGGCATGATTAAGGCGTTCTTTTACCTGATAGACCATCTCTATAGGGGCCCAGAGACCCTTGACAACGGCGGGACAACCCTTGGCATGACCAAAATCGAATGTTGCGTGAATATCGACCTGTTCAAGGATTTCTATCCATTCTTCGGGAAAGGACGTTGGGCCGTGCATTAGGTTCTCCAGAGAAATGGTGACCCCATGACTGAGGCCAAAGGCCTTCAGCGCTGTAAGGTTTTCATGGACCTTCGTCCGGGAGATTTCTTCGTCCGGGACACTCCCCAAGCCTATATGAAGTGTGAGAAATTCCCCTCCGGCCTCGGCCATGAGTTCAAGGGTATGACAATGAAGGTCCATGGCCCATTGAGCAATCTTATCATCACGGTGGCCTATCTCTGTATTGAGAAACGGGGTATGGAACCTCACCTCAATATCGTGGTCATGAAGTCTTCGAACCTGTGAGATAAACCGAGTCTTCGATCGGGTACCTAACGGGACACGATCCCGCGCAAAAGACCAATCTACTCCATCGAAGCCACTCTTTATGGCAAAAGTCACATCGTCTTCTTGATCTGCCATTGGGTTGCTCGACATTACCAGTTTGGGCAGTTTGGGCAGTTTGGGGCGCATTATTCTTCCCTCCAAATGCAGCGGCTCGTTTCGGTGTCAGAGTTAAAACATACTGTGTTCGTCTTCTTGATCTGCAATTACTCATTTTCAACTGACCAGTGATGGTGGGCAGGGGAGGGGATAGGTGGGAGAATGGAGCCTACCCCCTCGTTTCCTGCCTGTTTCCCCTGACAGGGGCAGCGGTTTCTGGGAGGAAAACCACCTTGGGAGAAATATTGCAATCAATTACACGAGCATCTATTCATCAGGAATTTGGAAACTCAACAAGGATCCGTCCTTTCCCAGTTTTACAGGCATACCGGATCGTTTGAAGCCCGGAGGGTGTCTCGTACTTTGTGTCCCGTTTCTGGCTGAAAAGGAGCAGGAGACAAACTGAAAGTGCCTTGTAATATGATGCGTATGGGGTAATAAGGGACGGGGAGGGTGATTTTTCAGCCTGACCCTGTTCCTACCTAGTGTTCATCTATAAATAGACTTCTTGAAAAAATGGGCACGAGTTGGTTTCCAATCCAGAAATGAGCAATTTTTTCTCTGAGCAAGGCCGCACGACGGTTTGCGCCGAGGCGTACATGATCGTACGTCGCAGGCGGAAACCGGAGGAGAACGCAGCTCAGGGAAAAAATGGCCATTTCTGGATGGAAACTACCTAGTGTTCATCTATCAAATCCTTATGAGGCTATTGGGAGAAACTTTATAGATATAATATATGAAGGGTATACCGATTTGTCAAACAGGAAGTTTCGATAACAAAGGCCTGTATTTTAGGAAAAACCGATTAAGGGTCAAGGTTTCCACCCTCAGAAATATTCGGCCTGTGCAGTTGAACAGGTTTACCGCTTAGCAAAATCCTGTTGGCTGTATTGTCAGAGAAACTTCAACATACTGGATTTGTGTAACTGCACAGGTCGGAATTGCTGATCGTCTTTGCACTTACTCATTTCAAAACCTATGACTGATTGTTGCATATAAAAATCTTCCCGGCTCATATACTATTGCCGGAGTTGCTCCTTCGCCGCCCACAACATCCCACTCATACGAGTTAGCCACAGCATAACACTCGTCAAAGATGTTTTCAACGCCAACATTGAATGTCAGTTGCCTGTAATCATAGCCTGCCCTGAAATTCAGCACATCCCAGCCATCCAGCATCTGTTCTCCAGCGTCGATATCCACGTCTTCGGCATCTTCTGAGTGAATCCATTCTAAGATTGCGAAAAGATCGGAGCGATCGTAATGCAAAGCAAGCCTGGTCTTAAGTGGTGGAACCTGGGCAAGATCCCTGTCATTGTTCATTTCCGGCTGAGAGTCCTTCCTGCCTCTTTGATAGGCCGCACCAGCATCAACGGAAAAATCAGATATGATATCTAAAGTGACCCTCACATCAGCGCCATATAGATGCGTATCAATATTCGTCCAGGTCTGGTGAGAGTCCGCTGTCTGCTTGCCCTGCTGGTAGATATAGTCATCAAGATCACTGTAAAATGCCTTTATCCTGAAACCGAATCTTTTTCCTGTTGTCTGAAAGCCGATATCAAACTCCGTGTTTTTTGTCGGATCCAGGTCCGGATTCCCATGAAAATTGGGAGAAGGGGACTGAAGGTACCGTTCAACAGAGGTAGGTGTTCGGACACTGCGTCCAATCCCTCCAAAAATGTGAGCGTTCTCTGCAAGATAGTATTTTGCGTAAAGATAACCGCTTGGCAGGTCATCTGTATTTTTATTGGTATTAATCCCTGCTGCCAGGCTCTGCTTGAGGTCTTCATTTGCCTCTGTCTCAAACCTGTCATAACGAAGGCCAAGGCCCAGTGACCATTTGTCAATATATTTATCCGCCTTTACATACACCCCATAATTATAGGTGTCCACATCGGGGATCAGTTCCTCATCAAATATGGCTCCGGTGTCGTCCCTGTATATGTCTCCTTCCCAGTCACGTTTATACATATCGATTCCATAGGTAAACACGGCAAGGTTCGTTGACTGCTCGTTTTCTATTTTTGTCCCGGTGATGGTTGAATCAACCTCATTATGTCGATGGAAAAGAGGTCCGCCAACAATATCCCTATACTTATCATAAGGGTTGTGCTCCACCCTGTTTTGATAAAGAGAAATAGTCAAACTGTTTGAAAAGGCTCCAAGTCCTGTGATGATATAGTCGGCCCTGCTTAGGTATGTTTCTTCCGATTCCATATCCATCCCGACCCTCGGGGCCATAATATCTTCAGCATCCCCGTAAGTGTGTGATAAGAGAATTGTCTGGTTTTCTGTCGGAGTCAATTGCAGTTTCCCCCACGCATCCTGCTTTTCAAATGCCTTCATATCCCTGCCATCGGCATTGAAGGGACGACCCGCCGGCGCAAAACTCCAGAGTTTGTTCCCGTCCCCATCTTCATACTGGTCGGATTCGGAGTAATTGTAGCCGATCAATCCCTGGATTTTATCGGTCCCCCCAGTAAGATAAAAGCCGCCGCTCAGAAAATCAAAGCTCCCACCTTTTACAATGATCTCGCCCGTGAACTCTTTTTGCGGTTTTCTGGATATGACATTGATGCTCCCGCCAAGGGCTCCCGCTTTTGTCACATCAAACGGCCCCTGCCTCACCTCGATCCTGTCAACAGTCAGCATATTGATGTGTGACAGGGAGGGGTCTTTTCTGCTGCCGCAGGCCCCTTCAAGGAGACCATCATCTATCAACACCCTCAGGTTAGACTGTCCAAAACCCCTTATGGCGACTTCATTCCCGTATGCCCCTTTGCGAACCATGGTCGCTTCTACCATTTCACCTGAAAGGACCTCCGCCAGATCAACAACTTTGTGTATTTTCAGGGTTTTGCTTTCTATACTTTTTTCACCCCCTTCCTCTTTGGGTGCCGTTACAATAATTGTCTCCAGTGTGATCGGTTTTGCGTAAGAAGATGTCCCTTGAGCAGCGCCAAAGAATATGCTCATAACAAGGAGAAAAAATACTCCCATTTTGCAAAGCTTCATGATTTTCTATCCTCCGTAATATCTATTCAGAAACGTGTCCCCTAAGTGAACAGATATCCTTTGTTCGAAAAACTCTTAATCTTTCATGCAGTTATGTATGAATTCAGGGCCATTGACCACCAATATTATCGATCTTGATCATCGTTTCGGCCAATAGGCTTAGGCAACGGATTGAAGGTGGTAACCGCGGTCCTGGGGCCGTGGCCGTTTTTTAGCAGGCCGACCTGGTAGATTTACTGTATCCAAAATATGTTCGAAT
>DAOWME010000026.1 GCA_030643245.1 Deltaproteobacteria bacterium | reverse complement strand
CCATTTGTACATCTCATCTTCAGGCCATCTTTGCCCGATCTTCAAACACAAAATCCTCGAAATAGGTAATACTATTCCTGTGGTTTTGTGTTTTCAGATCGAACAAATCTGACCTAAATCTGAGCGCCAACTTGAGGAAGTTATTTTGGCCTCGCCCTTTATTTACGATATCATACAGATATCAAAACCGCAACTTTCTTTACTGTAATTTAGCAATTCTAATGGACGAGGCCTCATTGATGGCTGAGGAGTATTCCCTGCTCTTTTTTTGCTTGAACTAGTTTTCCATTTATCTTATATTGAGTTAAGTTTCCGCTGAGGAGGGAAAGAAAAGATGACCACTTATGACAAGAAAGACCTTTCCGATATAGGCAGGAAGGCGGCATCCTGGTCAGAGGCCGCCGGCCTCGATAAGTCCCCGCGAGTCACGACCGATGCCGATATCGAGGTCAAGACTGTTTACACTCCGTCCGACCTTGCCGACTTCGACTACATCAGAGACCTTGGATTTCCGGGAGAATACCCTTATACGCGAGGGCCTTACCCGGAGATGTGGCGGCATCGCCCCTGGCGTTACAGTCTCTTTACCGGTTTTGGAAGCGCTGAGGACACACACGAAAGGTGGAAGTTTCTCTATGAGAGCGGCCAGAGAAATTTCAGCGTTCTTCCCGATCTGCCAACCCACATGGGGCTTGATTCGGACCACCCCCTGGCTTTGGACGAGGTGGGGCGTGTTGGCCTTGCCATCGATTCCCTCAGAGATTTCGAGATTCTTTTCGACGGGCTCCCCATGGATGCGGCCATGTTCAGTTGCAATGAGGAGACACTGGCTGCCATTATTATCGCCTTTCTTATCGCAACAGCCGAAGGGCGAGGTGTTGATCCGCGTCGGCTCAGGGGGGCCATCTCAAACGATCCCCTGGCAGCGGTCCACAAAGGGACTACTGTCTTTCCCCTGGAGCATGGTGTGCGGCTGGCCTGCGATTTGATCGCGTTTTCTTCCAGGGAACTCCCTCTGTACTATCCCATTAACTTAAAGGCTGTAAACCTGAGCGAAGGTGGGGCAAACTGCGTCCAGGAGGTGGCTTTTACCTTCTCCAACGCGATCTGCTATGTGGAGGAGCTTATGGCGAGAGGGCTGAAAATCGACGAATTTGCTCCCAAACTCTCCGTATTCTTCGCTTCCGGGATACACATAATAGAAGAGGCGGCCAAGTATCGCGCAGCCAGGAGAATGTGGGCAAAGCTGATGAAGGAGCGGTTCAATGCGAAAAAACAGGCCTCTATCTCGTTGAAATTCACGGCCATAGCGAATCCGAACATGCTCCAGGCTGAAGAGCCGGAGCTTAATTTGGTCAGGGCAGCCTATGGCGCCCTTGCAAGCGCCCTTGGAGGGGCCTCGGGTACACCACATCCATGCTATGATGAGGCCTACGCCATCCCAACCCGGAAAAGCCAGAGTCTCGCCTTGGGAACCCTCCAGATCTTGGCAGAGGAAACCAACATAACAAAAACGGTTGACCCCCTGGGAGGTTCTTACTATGTCGAGCACTTGACCGATCGGATCGAAACGGAGGTCCTTCGTAAGATGGAGAAGGTAGAGGCCCTCGGCGGGGCTGTCCGGGGTTTGGAGAACGGATACATACTCGGCGACATCATGGAAAACTTCGTCAGGGAGAAAAAGGCCATCGAGAGCGGACAGACGGTAATAGTGAGGAAGAACAAATACCGGGTCCCGGGTGAGGATGTACGGGACGTATGGGATCGGCTGAAGGTACATAAAACGGATCCGGAATCCACGAAGAGGCAGATTGAGCGATTGCATCGTGTCAGAAACGACCGAGACAATGCCGAGGTGGACCGATGTATCAACCGGTTGGGCCTTGCAGCAAAGGGTAAGGAGAACCTGATGCCGTATCTTGTGGATGCTGCAAAGGCTTACGCTACAATCGGCGAGATGACCGGCGTGTTGAAGGGGGTGTTTGGGGAATATACCGATCCATCTACCTTCTGATTGGGTGTAGAGCATTTATTAAGAGGGGTCAGGGACTTGGAAGACATACTTCATATGAACTGAAAAGTAGTCTACCCTTTATTCTGTCACCCCAGGTTTCAGGTTTCAGGTCTCGCGTTTCTCGCTTCTGACACCTGGCACAAGACAACTGAACCCTGTGGCCTGTGGCCTGTTACAGAGGATGGTATTATGGCAAAGAAGTTACGTGTGCTGATCGCAAAGCTCGGGTTGGATGGGCATGATCTGGGCGCAAAATGGGTGGCCAGGGGTCTTCGGGATGCAGGGATGGAAGTGATCTATTCCGGAAGGCAGCGCACCCCTGAAGAGACCGCTTCCACAGCCCTCCAGGAAGATGTGGATGTGGTTGGACTGAGCTTTCTCTCGGGCGCCCACCTCGGGTTGACAGAGAGGTTCATAGAGTGGCTCCGGGCGTTCGGCATCGGGGACAAGAAGGTGATCGTGGGCGGTACTATCCCCAAGGAAGATATCGCTCAACTCAAGGACATGGGTGTCATGGAGGTCTTTCCCATAGGGAGTGAGATAGACCGGATCGTAGAGACAATCACCAAAAACCGAAATATTTAGGTTTTAGGTTTTAAAAATAACTGGTTGCTTTATTGGCACTAGTAGATACCTGCCTCACAACCGGCAGCAATAGTCTGGCCCAGCTCTTTGCATTTGTCAAGTATATCTTGGGTAATCTCCCCCCTGGCCACCACAGGGTCGAACACCTTCCTGAACTGATATCCCTTGCAGATACGTTCTATATTATTCAAGGCCCCTCTGCCGTCATTTCCTGCACTTATAAAGACCACATAAGGTTTCTTGAAGACCCCCTTTCTCTCTCGTGCCCCGTTATAGGTCCGGTCAAAGAAGTCTTTGACCATGCCGGCCATATAACCGAAGTACTCCGGAGTGCCGAGGGCCAACCCGTCGCATTCCAGGAGGTCCTCAAGAGTCGCCTCAACTGCTCTCTTAAGAACAACATTCACATTCTCGATAGACTCTGCCCCTTTTGCCACGCTCTCGGCCATCTTCCGGGTGTGGCCCGTTTGAGAGTGGTAAACAATCAGGATCGTGCACACGTCAGGTTCCTCCCCCTTCCTTGGACACTTTAAGGATCACTGATCCCTTTCCAAGAACTCTGCATATTCTCTGAGTCGAGACACCGTTCTCACAGCCCTTTCACAACTCAGGGAAACAGCAACCTTTCCGCTTTCCTCCAACTTTGTTGCAATACCGTCGTGTGTTCCATACAGCCAGCAAAGAACCGGTTTGTCTTTGAAGGTATCAGCCGCCCGCAAAATGGGTGGTACAATGTCCCATGATCCCTCCTTGCCGAAAACCCCGTGAATGAAGATTACGCCATCCACTGCTTCGTCAGCAAGCATAAGTTGAAAAGCCCTCTCCACAACCTCTTCATAAGGGTAACCGGAAACCTGAAAAGCCGGCCAGGTATCAAAGGGATTACTAATTTCCAGCCAGGAGGGGAAGAGGCCTCTGACTTCCGCCAGGATTTCGGGTGACAGCTTCGCCACTTCAAGTCCATACCTTTGACATGTATCTGCGGCGATAACCCCGCCGGCCCCGGTCATGGAAATAATTCCAATCCTCCTTCCCTTAATCAGCGGCAGGCATGAGAAGGCCCTGCTCAAGTCAGCAAGTTCCTCAATATCTGTTGCCCTGATCACCCCGGATTGCCTGAAGGCGGCGTCGTAGATCTCATCCTTGCCCGCTAATGAGCCGGTGTGTGATTTCATAGCTTTCGCTCCATACACGCTTCTCCCGGACTTCAAGGCAAGGATAGGCTTTTTCTTAGAGACTCTCCTTGCTACCTCAATGAACCGCCTGCCCTTTTCTATCCCTTCTACGTAGAGGACTATGAGCTTGATATAGGGATCAGTCTCATAGTATTCCAATGCGTCAGACACATCAATATCACAAGCGTTTCCCAAGTCAATAGCCTTTCCTGCGAGGATGAGTCTTGGAGGACCGGGGAAGAAAAGCCCACTCTGACAAATAATTCCCACAGGGAGCTTGTCCGGTTTGGAACGCGCAAAGGAGGTATTCAAATTACAGAAAAAATTGGCTATTCCCAGGCTATTTGGACCCATTATTCGAGATCCGGCTTCTTTAACAATTCTCACCATCTCTGCTTGCAGTGCGTTACCCTCTTCATCACCATCGCCAAAACCTTGAGCCACGACCACTATCCCCTTTACTCGCTTCTCAGCGCACTCTTTCACCAAGTTAATGACTGTGGAGCGAGGGCTGGAGATCACGGCAAGGTCGATATCGTGAGGGATATCCTTTACGCTCGGATAGCTTCTTAAGCCCAGAATCTCATCAGTACCAGGGTTTACAGGGTAAATCTTTCCTGAATAACCATAGTTCAGTAAATTCTCCAGTATATTGAATGAATCTTCTCCAGTAGTCCTGCTCACGCCAACAAGGGCAATCGATTCAGGTTCCATAAAAGCCTTCATGAACTCAACATCTTTCATGCTCGATCCTCCAGAAACAGAATGAAACACACTTTCAGGAATTTTGAAACTCAATTAAAGGGACGGGGACGAAATAAATTCCTCAAGTTGGCGCTCAGATTTAGGTTAGATTTGTTCGATCTGAAAACGTAAAACCGCAGGAATAGTCGAACTATTTTGAGGATTTTGTGTTTGAAGATCGGGCAAAGATGGCCTGAAGATGAGATGCACAAATGGGGAAGTTATTTCGCCCCCGTCCCTAATCAAGACTGAGGCGAAACAAGATCGAAGAGTAGATGCAGGACGTAGAACAAAGTCGCAAAGACTATAAAAGACTATGCCTAACCCTTATCAAACCGATACTGTCAAGAGACGGGTATAGGATTAGCTCGGTGGACACTGGACAATTTGATGACTCCGAGCTTACGAGGTACGCTGAAAAGAGGCATCTTCCCAAACCCGATGGCCTCGCTGAAGGAGCGGACTTTGTTGCGGAAAATGACGACGGTCATAAGCTATTGTTTTGCTTTTATGATAAGGAGAAAGAGGACTTCTTCAAGCGGTTGTCCAATCGCGCCCTAGAGGAAGACAAAAGTAAGTTCCGGACAATCTGGTTTCTTGTTTTCCTGACGCACGAAGAGATTGCTAAGTGTCGGCAAGTTGATAAGGCTGATAGCTGGCCAAGAGGATTTTTCCTTTGCATGGAAGAGATTACAGAAAAAGCCCTTGAGTTTCATGGGGATACTTTTGGACATCCCGGAACAGTATGTTTGGGGAATAAGGGTGATCATCGGTTTCGAGGGAAGATTAAACATTTCAAAGCAGAAGTGATGAGGAATGATCCGGTCAGTGAAAAGGATGACTGTGAACATTTCAAAATCAGATTCAAGGCCCCTGAACTGAAATACATGGTTCCGGGTCAATTTGTGATGCTCGATACACTACCGGTTGAGAAGAGGCTTCTGCTTGAAGAGGCTCCCTTGTCTGCTACAGGAAAACCCTTTGAGTACGGCAATACGTTCGATTTGAAGCCCGTATCATTCCTAAAAAGGCCCTTCAGTATCCACCGTGCCTTTTACAGATATTTTGATTCCGGTTACCTTAGGAATATGTCACTTCCACCAACACTGGCAACCATATCCCATACTCATTTCCCTGACGAGTTCGAGATATTTTATAAGGTCCTTAAAAATGGCGTCGGCACAAATGAACTGAAAGCGGTGAAAAAGGGTGACAGGATTCAAATGCTCGGGCCACTGGGACAGTTTCAAGATCTATCAAAATGGCGCGGGAATGGCATCGAGGAAGTCCATCTTGTTGGCGGTGGTGTGGGCATGGCGCCACTTGTCTTCTTCGGCCAGGCGTTGAAGTTCTATTCCTTTAAACTCAAAGCGTTCATCGGCATTGACCGAATGGAGACCCTATTATACTCAGCTCCCTTCGCGCCAACCTTTGCGGAAGATAAGGAAAATGCTTACGTCTACATAGAAACACTTTCCGGCATTGGGTTAAGGCCGGAAGACATAAGGGTTTCGTGCGAAAGCCTAAACAATACTGAATGGAAATACGGCAGATTACCCGATGTCAACTATCACGAGGGTCTTGTCACCGAGCAGTATGCGTCATACCTTGAAGGCCTGGGGAAGATGAGTAAGATTTTGGTTGTCACGTGCGGCCCTCAACCCATGTTGAGCGCTTTGTGGCGGATTACATCGAAATTTGATGTGCCGATGAAGGTTCTGTTAGAAAAAAGAATGGCATGTGGGATCGGGGTGTGTCTTTCTTGTGTCTGTCGCATCAGGAAAAATGGTGTAAGAAGATACTCCCGGGTGTGCACCGAAGGCCCCCTTTTCGACGCAAAAGAGATTGATTGGGAATAAATATGGAATCATTGCAGGTAAGGATGAAGCACTTGCCATTGAAAAGTCCGTTAATGACCGCATCGGGCACCTCAGGGCATAGTAACGAAATGGAGAGGTTGCAGAATAGTTCTGAAACAATTTTGTCTCTGGGAGCGTTCGTTACAAAAGGCATTACATTAGAACCAAGAGAGGGGCATCCTGGATTCAGGATTGTAGAAACACGTGCAGGCCTTCTCAACTCTATCGGTCTCCAAAATGAGGGTGTCAAACATTTTGTGCAAGAGGAACTTCCACTCCTAAGGAATTTTGATTTGCCGGTTATAGTCAATATATCGGGTTCGACTATTAAGGAATTTGGAGAGGTTGCCGCTTACCTGAGCAATAGCGATTCAAGTGAAATAATCTCAGGGATTGAAATTAACGTTTCCTGCCCAAACGTGAGACAGGGCGGCGTTGCGTTTGGCACTGACCCAGGATTGGTCCGGCGTATAGTTGAAAGTGTTAAGGAGAGAGTTGATGGCCGCTTTTTAGTGATTACCAAGCTCACTCCCAATGTTACGGATATCACATTGCCTGCACGTGCGGCCATTGAAGGGGGAACAGATGTCCTCTCCATGATCAACACGCTTCGTGGCTTGGCCATAAACGTGGATACATGTGAACCCTATCTTGGCAACATAACAGGAGGACTCTCAGGGCCGGCCATCAAGACTGTCGGTCTATATATGGTATATGAATGCTTTCGAAAGATCCCGGAGTGTAACAGGAGGGAAATACCTATAATCGGCATTGGCGGCATTTCCAATTGGTCGGATGCCCTCGAATATATAATGGCAGGAGCAACTGCTGTTGGTGTTGGAACTGCCTGGTTTGTAAACCCCGATATTTTCCAGATGCTTTACTCCGGGATAGAAACATACATCGAAAAAGATGGGATAACCGTTTCAGAACTCATTGGGAAAGCACATGAGAGAGGAAAGTTTTCAAAATAGCCGACTGTGCAGTTGAGGACGGTCACCGCTTAACGCAATTCTGTTGACTGAATTATCAGAGAAACTTCAACATACCGAATTTGTGTAACTGCACAGGTCAAAAATAGCAAGTTAGTGCTCATCCATAAATAGACTTCTTGAGAAAATGGGCACGAGTTGGTTTCCAATCCAGAAATGAGCAATTTTTTATCTGAGCAAGGCCGCACGACGGTTTGCGCCGAGGCGTACATGGTCGTACGTCGCAGGCGGAAACCGGAGGAGAACGCAGCTCAGGGGAAAAAGGGCCATTTCTGGATGGAAATAAGTTAGAAAAGGATGAGAGAGATGCTCTTGGCAGGGATGCTATTGGTCTTAGTTGTTGGGTTTTATATCAGTGATACGGTTTGTATGGTTAACGGGGAAGCTGATTGTTCGTCTAAAAGAATTATTGTTCCTGTTAAAGTTCATATGATAAAGGATAATTATGGGATATATACAACCACTCGAAGTGACCGCAGTATTACTGAAGTTTTTAACGAAGTCAATAGGATTTGGAAGCAAGCGGATATCTCTTTTGAAGTTGCGGAAATAGTAATGACAGAAATCAATGTCAATACTATACCTAAAGCTATATTTCGAGGAGATCATTCTGAATTATGCAATCATGATAATTTTGATTCAAACAACATAAATGCTTTTTTTTCTGGAAGCTTGAACGGTATTAATGGGTTCTCTTTGTCTGAAATAAATTCCATCTTAGTTGCCGATGTTACGACTGTTAATGATTTCAGAACCACAGCACATGAGTGTGGGCATATTCTTGGGTTGACACATGTTGAACCTATAGATAGGTTGATGACATTAGGCAGAAATGGTGAGATATTGACTGCTTCTGAGGTCTCGAGTGCCAGGAAGAACGCGTTAAGGTTTCCGGATAAATTCATAACAGGCTGCAAACTAAAGTGATTTTGAGACATCGTCTAAATTCAGCGGTTTGAATTGGGGGAGGTTTCAATGACAACAATGGGACGGTGTCATCTCTGCAACACAACTTCGCCGCTAGTCTCAAAAGAGCTTGGTGTGTGTCTCGCGTGTATACGGGAAAGACCGAAGTATGCCATTGCCCTTGCGATGCAGTCTCATATGAAAAGCAGGGTAGCCTTCGGTCTCCCGATAATGCCACCAAAAGACCCTAATGGGGTTTCTTGCAAGGTTTGTGTGAATGAGTGCAAAATCCCGGAAAACGGGGTCGGATACTGTGGGCTGAGGAAAAATGAAAGAGGGAAGATTACGGGAGTCTCTTCCGCAAAAGGTAAGCTTTCATGGTATCATGACCCCCTTCCCACAAATTGTGTCGGAGATTGGGTATGCCCCGGAGGAACCGGTGCCGGATATCCCGAGTATGCTTACCGACCCGGTCCTGAAAGAGGATACAAGAACCTTGCGGTATTTTTCCATGCGTGCTCATTCAATTGCCTCTACTGCCAAAACTGGCAATTCAAACATGAAACCTTTAGTCCTGGTAGAGCCTTTGCAAGAGATCTTGTTTCGGATGTGGATGAAAGAACATCTTGTATCTGCTATTTTGGAGGGGATCCAAGCCCTCAGCTTCCTTTTTCATTGGAGGTATCAAAACTTGCCCTTGATGAAAACAAAGGGAGGATCCTGAGAATCTGCTGGGAGACCAACGGATCTATGAATGAGAGACTTCTTGACGAGATGATGGAAACATCAATCAATTCAGGCGGCTGTGTGAAGTTTGACTTAAAGGCATGGGACGAAAATCTCCATATGGCTTTAACTGGCATTTCGAACAAGAGAACCCTGGGGAACTTCACAAGAGCGGGAGATAGGATTAAACAGAGACCCGTGCCCCCACCTCTCCTTGCAAGTACCCTTCTTGTTCCAGGCTACATAGATAAGGAGGAGATAAGCAACATTGCAAGGTTCATAGCCTCAATAAACCCTGAGATTCCATACAGTCTTCTCGCTTTTTGTCCTCACTTTTACATGTCGGATATGCCATTGACCACAAAGGACTTCGCAGACAGTTGTCGGAGTGTTGCCCTAGAAGCAGGGCTTAAAAATGTAAGAATCGCGAATACACACCTTCTTGTACAGAACGTCTGACTTTTAAAAAGCCGGCGTATGAACGATACAGTGGGGCACTTAAGTTTACAAAGATGCCCCCGCTGGGCATCTTTAGGGACGGGGACGAAATAACTTCCTCAAGTTGGCGCTCAGATGTACAAATGGGGAAGTTATTTCGGCCACGTCCCTAAGTCTAATACGGAGATAGAGATAAGATGGAAGGCTTCCTTTGCAGGTTGAAGGAACAAGGGGTTCCCAGGGGAAGCTGCGCAGTCAAGGTGAACGGGAAATATTTTCCTGCCTGCAGGATCACCTTAAGGTGCGAAAATAATGAAGTTCATCGCCTCATCACTTCCATTCACCTGTCACGCCCGGAGAACTATCTCTCCATCTACCAGTCCGGTTGCAACTTTTCATGCCGAAAATGTCATTCCTGGTATTTCACCAAGGTGAAGGACGGCACATGGTATTCACCGCAGAGAATATTGAAAGAAGCCGTTGCATATGAAAAGACCGTCACCCTGGTGGAACCTAGGGGGAGGGCCACGGCGTGGCATGCCCATGATACCTGTAAATGCTGTGGGAGTTGTGTGACTTACGAGGAGAGATCGCGTTCATGCCCTGGCGTCCTGGGTCCTGAGTCGATCGTGTGGAGCCACCAGGGGTTCGGCCCTGCACGAAATATCGTGGCTTTCACCGGAGGGGACGTGACTTGCTGCCCCGAGTTCTATGGAGAATGCGCTCAGTTGATCAGGGCGCATACCCGTCTTCTCGTATTGATCGAAACGAATGGATACGGATTGACCCCCAAGAACCTGGATTACCTCCGGGATTCGGGTGTGGACGCTTTCTGGCTCGACATCAAGGCTTACAATTCAGAGAAACACAAGTGGCTGACCGGGTGTTCCAACACACATATCTTGAAACTACCTGAAGCGATCCTCAAAAGGGGCTTTGTGCTGGAAGTCCTGTCACTGTATATCCCCGGCCTCGTGGAAACCGACGAACTGGAACAAATCGCGCAGAGTTTGGCAGACGTTGACCCCACTATCCCCTTCACGATCCTTGCTTTCTTCCCGCAATACCGAATGAAGGATTTCAGAAGTCCTTCTGTGGAGGAAATGGTGGAAGCGTATAAGAGGGCCAAGGCAGCGGGCTTGCAAAATATTCGTCTTGGGAATTTAGGGGTTATTGCCTCTTGTGACAGGGATCGACAATATCTGACGGACAATGTTGATGCGGAGGCATATTGAGGAACCATCCCCCCGAATCCTGGTCTCAAGGACCAGCCATTAGTCTCTCTTGGTCTTCAAAATTCTATGTCTCTCTTATGTATATTTGGATGTTGGACAGGTCCTTACGTATAACAATCAAACGAAACAAGCAGATGGAGCTTAACTGTATCATCAAAGCCACTTCAAGAGACCAGGTTTGTGTAACTGCACAGGTCGAAAAATTTTCCAGGTCATAGGCCACGAACAAAAAGTTCAAGGCATGAACGGAAAACGCTCACAACTTATAACGCCTGCACTAAAAAGGGGGATTTCATCATGGCAAAGACAATTTCGGCAATTTCGGAATTTGAAGAGGCAATCAAGATCGGTCGTCCGCCCAACATAGTTAAACTCTTTCCTAACTCCAGGGCGCTGATTGTGAGCGGGAAGGTGATAGACCGCGCCATGATCGCCAAGGGAAAGGCCATGACTATTGCAGCCAACGGACGAAACCACTTTGTGATCCGCGGGGCGCTCAGAGCTGCGCAGCTGGCAAATGCCGCTATTATTATTGAAATCGCAAAATCAGAAGGTGGGGCAAATGCTTATTGTGCAGTCAGTTTATGGAATATGGCAAGGCAGGTGAATGCCATTTGCAATGAGCTTGGCATTACAGTGCCGGTTGCTATACATGCAGATCATTACGGTATAAAGGGTCCCGACGATATTGAAACAGGGAAAACCGAAATTTCTTCCCTGTTTGACGCAGGTATCACCTCCATTGCCATTGATGCCTCACACCTCCCTGACGATGAAAACCTTCTTGCCAGTATGACCCTCTACTCTTTTATCCCCAAGTGGGCCGGCTTTGAAACGGAAGTAGGTGAGATAAAGGGAAAGGAAGGGCTTTCGACTGTTGATGAGGCCCTCTTTTTGATCCAGGGTCTTAATGCCCGTGACATCTTTCCTGATTGGATCGCCTTGAACAATGGAACCACCCACGGCATCGAAGAAAGCGACAAGGGTATACAGGTTCCATTGACGGCAGAGATCCATAAGGCCTTGACCAAATACAAAGTATCAGGGGCCCAGCACGGAACTTCGGGTAACAATTCTGGTCGACTCCGAAGTATCGTCCAGGAGACCAACACCACCAAGGCGAATGTGGCGACTGCCCTTCAGATGATTACATGGGGTGTGAAGGTCAATGAATACGGAAACGCACAATTGGACAAAAACGGGGAGTTTATCAAGGTAGTGGACAAAGGGGTGACCGAAGGGCTGTGGACTGAAATGGTCGAGTATGCAAAATCAAAAGAACTGAAGGGCGGGAATTACAAGAAAATCAACCTCCCCTTCGAGAACAAGCTCCTGCGTCTGCCCCGCGATGTGCGCGAAAGGATGGCAAAAGGGGTTGAGGTTTTTGTTTACGAGCTGTTGACCAATGTTTTTAATGCCCGCGACACTGCGCCCTTAGCCGTTGAGGCTATCCTCAAGGCAGGATCCTATGATCTGGGTCCAAAAATCACTCGAATTGAAGACCCTGCTCAGTGGACGGAGACCAGGATTTGTGAGCGGGCTGCTGGGTTGAATTCGGATAAGGGGCCGGCAGGGGATTTTGAGGATTAGTGTCGTGTCATCTTAAAAGTACTCATTCAAGTTTCGCACCTTAGGGTCAGAGGAGGCCATCAATGGACAGTATGTATTTTGAGGACTTTGAAGTGGGACAGGAGTTTACCACATCTACCAGGACGGTCACGGAAAAAGATATCGGGATCTTTCTTGAACTCACAGGTATAGATAACCCCCTCTTTACTGATGAAGAGTTTGCAAGGAAGAGTGTCCATAAAGGGAAGATAACTCCGGGTCCATTAACCTTTGCCCTTTCATCGGGCCTGGCCACCAGACTGGGTATTTTTGAAGGCACTGTCATCGCTTTCTTGGGTATGGACAGGGTTCGGTATTTGGCGCCGGTCAAGCCTGGAGACACAATAAAGGTTCAAATTGAGGTCATTGAAAAGAAAGAGACAAAAAAACCTGACAGGGGTATAATAAGGGCAAAATGGACGGTAATGAACCAGAGGGATGAGACGGTAATGAATAATGAGATGGCCTATCTGATGATAAGAAGATAAGGGACGGGGCCGTGTACTCGGAGTGAAGACGTGGCCACAGTACAAGTCGAGAAGAAAGGAAACGAGCTATCCCATTTAAAGGATACCGATATAGCACAGATGAAGGCCATGGGGATCACAGTGGAACAGGTCAGGTCTCAAATACGGACCTTCAAGAGAGGGGCCTCATATCTGAAGCTAAATCGGCCATGTACTGTTGGTGACGGCATAAGAGTGATCCCCGAAGACGAGGTTCGGAAATTTTCTCTTCTCCATAAGGAAGCGGCGAGTTCAGGGCGTCTCCTGAAATTCGTACCCGCCTCAGGCGCAGCCAGCAGGATGTTTAAGGCACTGCTCCAGTTAAGAAAAGTATATCAGGACTGTGATCGAGATAAAATCACCAGAAAGGCAGGACAAGGAGATGGAGAGGCTGAAGAGGTCCTCCGCTTCATGGAAGGGATCATGCGATTCGCCTTTTTTGATGACATCAAATCAGCTATGGCTGCCTCCGGGTTTGATACAGAGACCGAGTTACGTAAAGGCAGGTTCAAAGAGATCATCGATCACCTCCTTACTTCCCGTGGTATCTACTATACTCATCTACCCAAGGGTCTGCTCAAGTTTCACAGTTATCCGGAGGGAAGCAGGACTTCCTTTGAGGAACATCTGGTCGAGGCAGCGGAATATGTCGGCGATGCGGAAGGGATCTGTCGGCTCCATTTCACTGTCTCCCCCGAACATCAACAGAAGTTTGCCGATATTCTGGAAGGAGTCGGGCCTCGGTATGAGGAGAGATACGGTGTCCGCTTTCAGGTGAATTTTTCTCTTCAGAAGCAATCCACTGACACCATTGCTGTGGACCTGAACAACAAACCATTCCGAGAGAAAGATGGAAGTCTCCTTTTTCGACCCGGAGGTCACGGGGCTCTCATCGAAAATCTGAACGACCTCCGGGGGGATATAATCTATATAAAAAATATCGACAACATAGTTCCGGATCGACTCAAATGCCCAACCTTCAAATGGAAAAAAATTCTGGCAGGATACCTGATTGAAATCCAGAAAAAGGTGTTTGGTTATTTGGAAAGGCTGGCAGCAGAAAAACCGGAGCATAATTTCATCGAAGAAGTCATGGACTTCGCCAGGAACAGGCTATATCTTTCTCCTCCTGTTGATTGGCGATGGAAATCTTCCGGTGAAAAAAGAAGGTTTCTCCAGAACAGGCTGAAACGCCCCTTGCGGGTATGCGGCATGGTTAGGAATGAGGGAGAACCCGGAGGAGGCCCTTTCTGGGTGGAGGGTAAAGACGGTGCACTATCTTTGCAGATTGTGGAAACTGTCCAGGTTGATCCTGAATCAGAGGAACAACAGACGATATTGGGCTCCGCCACCTATTTCAACCCGGTTGATATTGTCTGTGCTGTCCGGGACAATGAAGGAAAGCTTTTTGATCTGAAAGGCTTTGTGGATCCGGACGCTGTATTTATCTCTCAGAAGTCAAAAGACGGCCGGGACCTGAAGGCTCTGGAACTCCCCGGGCTCTGGAACGGGGCTATGGCGAATTGGATCACGGTTTTCGTAGAAGTTCCTATAAACACATTCAATCCGGTCAAAACCATAAATGATCTGCTTCGCACGGAGCATCAATCCCTATAGGAGGCATGGGAAAAACAGAAAAGCAGATTGCAGGGACAAAAAACAAGTTTAACGAATGGAGGAGGTAATACGCAATGTATAAAGATCTTTTGTTGGAGAAAAAGGGTAATATTGCTATAATAACTCTAAATCGGCCGGACGTCCTGAATGCCTTTAGCGTTGAGATGCGGGAGGGGCTCGGTGTGATCTTCGAAGATTTTGAGAGAGACGACGATGTGCGTGCCGTTGTAATCACCGGTGCAGGACGTGCCTTCTCGGCGGGCGGCGACATTAAAGGTTGGGGAGATCTGAAGGATGAAAACAGGATGAAAACTCTCATGGATTTTGCCCATCGTGCTGTAAAGGGCATAACCTCTTTAGAAAAACCAGTGATTGCGATGGTAAACGGTGATGCCATCGGCGCCGGTTGCAATTTGGCTCTTGCCTGTGACTTGATTGTGGCGTCCGAAAACGCCCGTTTTGGAGAGGTGTTTGTGAAAGTAGGGCTTGGGCCGGATTGGGGAGGCGCTTATTTTCTGCCTCGGCTGATCGGGATGGCAAAGGCAAAAGAACTGCTCTTTACAGGCAAGATAATAAGCGCAAGGGAAGCTTTGGGAATGGGGCTCATAAATACTGTGGTATCTCCGGAAGAGCTGGAAGAATCGGTAATGAAGCTTGCCGGAAAGCTATCCCAATCGGCAACTAAAGCAATAGGCATGGTGAAGACCTTTCTGCATAAGGCATGGCAAACGGATTTGGAAGAAGCCCTCAAATATGAAGCATTTGTGCAGGGAGAACTTGTAAAGACTACCGATCACCAGGGAGCTGTCAAGGCTTTTCTTAGTAAGACTAAACCTGTCTTTACGGGGAAATAACTAGTGCCCATCCATAAATGGCTATTTTCCGGGCGGAGGCTTCAGCAAAACAGTTGAAAAATCAATCTGTTTTGCTGAAGCCTGACACCCGAGACCTGAAACCTAATTAGTTTCCATCCATAGATGGACTTCTTGAGAAAAGGGCACGAGTTGGTTTCCAATTCAGAAATGAGCAATTTTTTTTCTGAGCAAGGCCGCACGACGGTTTGCGCCGAGGCGTACATGATCGTACGTCGCAGGCGGAAACCTGAGGAGAACGCAGCTCAGGGGAAAAATGGCCATTTCTGGATGGAAACTCATTAGATCACCAGATCCTCCTGAAGCCCGCATTTGACATCCTTTGTGAACAGGTGATCGTTTTCGAGGTTATAGGCCCAACAATAATCCTTTATTTCAGGAAAGCTCTCAAGCACCTTTTCCCTCATCAATTGAGCGTCTTCTATATAGTCGCCGAGGGGGAAGTTGCGTGATTTTTCTATAAATTGAGCAAGGCTTTTCGCCATTTCCAGAGTATGGTCAACCAGATGGTGGCAACCATCCTTCCCTCCTATGATCTCGATTACCTTTTCCGTAAAACCCCCGCCAACCTTGAGACCTACAAGTCTGGCCATCTTTTTATTGAGCTGCCGGCAGACAGCCACATAAGGGGCTCTTCTAAATTCCACCTCCGCATGCTTGATCTCCCTTGCCGGGAATGACACGTGAAAAGTAGTGGAGATGTGATGAACATTATCCAGCATCGATACCTCAACTTTGAGTAACCCCTCTTCAATAAGATCTACCCTTAGATTCTTGTTTCTCTCTAATAGTGCCAAATTAATACTCCTTTCCGAATGTTTCGGCCCCGTCCCTAAGCGGGTTCAGCCTCCTTGCAAGGTCCTATTTTCGTCCACCAACCAATTTCCATAAGATAACATATTCTTCCCTGTTCAAGGTTCGAAAAAGTTCCCTCACTCGTTCCAATCTAACCTCAACAGGTTCCCCAGGGAATAATGATGCAGATTGAGCAGGTATAGAAAAGAATGCCTCGGCATCTTTCCTGCCCATCTTGAACCTTATTTCTTCTTCCACAACCCCCTTGAAAAGCTTCTTAAAGCTAGTCGACAGTTCCTCAAAAGAGAAGAGCTTTCGATGTCTGATCATGAGGTCGGGATAGTTCACCTTAGCCGAAGCGATGAGGTCTTCCCCGTCTTTTCCCTGCATAGTCTCCATATATGAACCAGCTACGGCACCCCCTGGGGCCATGATTTTTGATGCCTCCTTCAAACTGGTTTCCACATCAGGGAAAAGAAATATGCTCGCGGTATAGTATATGCCGCCAAATGGTCCGGAACAGATACTGGAAAGAAGTTCCGCGTCACCCAAAACGAAGTCGACCTCCGCACACCTTATCTTGGCTTCACGAAGCATCACCGGTGAGATATCAACTCCTGCTATACCTACCCCTTTTTGGACCGAGTCTATTATCGCCTTGGTGGAAATACCCGTGCCGCACCCCACGTCGAGGATCGTCCCTTCCGGCAAAGGCGGAACGAGGCTTAAAAGCCTTGTTGTCAACCATCCAAATAGACCACATCCTGCTTCGAAACGCTCTGTTTCTTCAACAGAGAGATCGAAATTACCGGTTACTGCCCGTTTGAATCTCTGCTTAAAGTCACCTTCTTGAGCCATCGTCTAATGATATTCTTCTCCTTTCTCACTATTGATTCTTGGCCTCTCAAATCTTCCGCAAAGCAAATGATTAGAAATCTGTGACCGCTTCAGCGCGTGGCCCCCTATATGCCTCTAATGCACAACCATTCTAATAAAAGCCGCTGATATGTCAAGGCTTTCTTTTGCGGTTAAGAGGCTGGTTGGAAAAAGTTTCGACCTGTGCAGTTGGGCAGGTGTGCCGCTTGCCGGCTACTTGTTTCGTTTGCTTGTTATGAACTACATTCTGGCATAAGGCTGTAGGTGTAATGGGAGGACAGAGTCTCGTCTGTATATTTGAATGTCGGCCAGGTCTTTATGTATAACAAGCAAACGAAACAAGCAGCCGGAGCTTAACTGTATCATCAAAGCCACTTCAAGAGACCGGGCTTGTGTAACTGCACATTTCCAAAGATTTTGGAATAGTAACCTGACCCCCGTTCCGCTACTTTGGATTTCATAACAGATCCTCCCTGCGCTTTCTTAAATAAATTCCATTTATCCTTCTCAATGGTTGTCCTTCATTAAAAGCTTAGACGGTTACTGGAAGTAGAGGTAAAAAAATACCCTATTTTTAAGCACAAAAAGAAACAATTATTATGTCTCCATCCTGAAAAAATTACCTTTTCTGATATGCCAAAAGGCTCGAACAGTTTCCTGGCTCGCATTGTAAGCATTGTACCCCAAGGTGCTATTTTAAAAGTGGCTGTTGATGTCTCTGGACTTAAACTTCAGGCTATTGTTTCCAAGACAACATTTGATTCGGGCTTACTCAACAACCACATTTGGTTATATTTTTCACCCAATGCATTGCATCCCCTTTGTGGTATGCATTGAAGGCACATCGAAACCTGTCAGCCACATATCCCGGACAATCACCACCAGCGGAATGCCATTCACAAACAGAATAACATCAGGCCGTTTGTTGATATGGTTTTCAATCACCCAAGACCTGGTTAACATGCTTCTATCATGGCAGCACTCGGGCTTCAACCTCTTTTGTGGGCCAAGGATACAACTTTATATTGACATTCCACATTAATGCGTGATACACATATTTATGTGAAAATTATAAAGGAAGGATTGAAAATATGGAAAAACAAAATGTAACTTTATCCCTGCCTAAATCCTTACTAAGAAAGGCTAAGGTTGTTGCAGCCAATAATGATAAATCGCTGAGTGAATTTCTCAAGGAATCACTTAAAGAAAAAGTCAGAGAGGCAAATGGCTATAACAAAGCAAAAAGAAGACAAATGAAACTTCTTAAATCAGGATTAAACTTAGGAACAAAAGGGCATATCTCCACCAAAAGGGATGAGTTACATGGTAGAGGACAAAATATTTATTGATACCAATATCATCATTTACGCATATGACGTGACCGCAGGCGATAAGCATAAAGTAGCGAGGGAAATCTTAATTGAGCTTTGGGAGTCAGGACTTGGTATTCTGAGCACTCAGGTGCTTCAGGAATTTTTTGTGAATGTGGTTCAAAAAATATCCAAACCAATATCCAAAGGACTGGCCAAAGATATTGTGAAAGATTTTCTGAAATGGGATGTTATAGTCAACGATGGAGATTCTATCCTGGAAGCGATTGAAGTCTGTTCGAAGTACAGGTATTCGTTTTGGGATTCCCTGATTATCGAGGCTGCAATAAGTGGAGGTGCAGCGACTTTGCTATCCGAAGACCTTTCCGATGGGCAGATTATTAATGGAGTCACCATTAGAAACCCCTTTCAAGAAAAACCAAAAAAGGGGGCAGCCCGTTGACAATTGACATATTTACTTCAATCCTCTTCAGCTTCTTCAAGGCTTTGTCTTTAGGGCTCGCGCAAAAATAAGATTCCAGAATAGGCGCCCAGATTGGGGCGGAAGCCCCAGGCACATGTATGGGGACGACCGTTAAGATTAAAATAACTCAAATTTCTAATTGATAAATCCTGATTATAACGGATTTAGGGGAGGAGACAACCACTTGATATTTTAACGTTTATTGTGTCTATGCTCTATCCTGTTATCAGGGTTGTCTGTCAGAAAAGCAATATATTTGCACTGTGATGCAAATTATGGCCTCCCCAAAATCCGTTATAATCTCAAAAAAATGAAATCAAGCTGCTTGAATCCATTAAAATCGACACCTCAATAGATAAAAATTAAGGCTCTATATGGATTCCAGGTTGGTAATTTTTTAGTGACAATCATTTCAGGGTAGATTTTTTTTGGGTTTTGTATTAAAGGTCTCCTGGGAACGTAAACACTCTATACCCAGGAGGATTACCATGAGAGAAATCTACCCAAGTAGCTTTTTGCATATACGGCGAATTATTGATGAGGCTGAATTTTTTTTTT
>DAOWME010000134.1 GCA_030643245.1 Deltaproteobacteria bacterium | reverse complement strand
GTTTGTTGAGTTGATTTTCAATCCATTGCTGACTTTCATGATTCTGGCAATGGGGACAGTTCCTATGACCGAAGGAATGGGGGATATATGTATTTCTTTGACAATTGGCATTAGTGCACCTGGCCAGCATGTGCGGGTCAGATTCTTTTCTGCATTGTTTCATGGCCCACAGCGCTTTTTTATGACTGGGCAAGACGGTGGTCTTATATTTGTTGAAAAACTTCTCTTCAAACTTTTCAAAGGAGTATGAAGAGGGACTTCCTTAAATTGTAAAATAATTTTTTCTTTATCTTGTACTTATTTAATTATTTAAGGGCGTCTCCCTATTCTCCCCCTATTCTCCCTCCTATTCTCCCCCTTACATCGAGGAGCTGCGATGCTCCTCCCTATCCCGATTACATTAGTCCAGGCAGCCATAAAGCAGCTTCCGGAAAAATCACAAAGAAGATCAAAGCTATAAGGTTTATCACCACATAAGGTAATGTCCCGAGGATGATCTCTTCTATTTTCAGGTCTCCGCTGATGGACTTCATAGCGTATAAGTTGAGGCCTACAGGTGGCGTAATAACAGCGATACAGAGATTTATCACAAGCATGATACCGTACCATAAAGGGTCATAGCCTAGAGCAATTACCGCAGGAAGAAATATGGGAGTGGTGACCAAGACCATCGAAGCACCATCGATGAACATACCCATAACGATTAAGACCATCATAAAGAAGAAAATGACAAAGAGTGGCGTGAGGCCCAAGGAAACAGAGAATTCGGCTAACCGGTCAGGGACTCCGGTATACAGTAAGAACTGTCCGAAAGCAAAAGCACACGCGGCAATAAGCAAAACAGCCCCCATGACGCGGGTTGTGTTACGTAATATTTCACTCAGAACTCTCAGGGTTAGAGACCTGTATATAAGACCGGCGATCAAAAGGGCACACGCAGCCCCGGCAGCCCCGGCCTCAGTCGGCGTACAAATGCCGGAATAAATACTTAACAACACAGCGACGATCAGTACAAGCGCAGTCCATAGCCTCTTGAGCGATGAAAACCGTTCACCCCATGTTACCCGTTCCTTACTTCTGGGAGCGAGGGTAGGGTTTTTAATCACCATGACAAGAATATACCCTGCCATCAGTGTACTGATAAACACTCCCGGCACGATTCCGCCAACGAAGAGCTTTCCTACCGGCACCCCGGATACCGCACCATAAAGGATAAAGACCAAACTGGGAGGGATAAGCATCGACAAGGCACCGGCGCTTGTAATCGACCCTGCTGTAAGCTTTTTGTCGTAGTCGCGCTTCAGCATTTCCGGTACTGCCATCACACCAATGACGGCAACGGCTATAATACTTATTCCGCACATGGCCCCAAATATGGCGCAGGCAAATACACTGGCAATGGCAAGCCCACCGGGGACCCAGTGAAGCCACTTATAAAAGACATCATACAAATCTCTGCCGATCCCTGTTTGAAAGATGGTCTCCCCCATTATGATATAGAGAGGCGCCGCCACCAAAACGGGATTGTTGAGCTGAGACATAATTGATAAGGGAACTTGCGTTAGTCCTATGAGCCCTCGGCTTAATAAGATGCCGACAACGGTAGCGACCCCCAGGCTGACAAAAATGGGGCACCTTAAAATTATCAGGCCAAACAGAATGACAAAAGTTACGACAATAATTAGTTCAGTGCCCATCTGTGCCTCTCTTTGCGGTCTCAATGATACGCAACATGTATTCCAGACCAATGAATAGCGAACCCAGGGGAATGGGGATATAAATAAGCCATAAAGGCATGTGAAAATCACCGGACGTATAGATACCGTATCGATATGTGGTAAGCGTGGTTATACTTCCCATCCAGGTCAGAACCACACAGAATAAAAAGGCAACCACTCCATTCAAAATGTCAACAGACTTGCGTACCCTATTCGACAAACGGGTCACCAGCACATCCATATCAATATGCTGCCCTTTGGCGACCAACTCAGCCGCGCAAAGAAATGCCACATACACCAACAAAACGGAATTCAGCTCTACAACCCAGCTGGTCGGGTTCGCAAAGACATATCTCATCATCACATCATAACAGGTTCCGAGCAGCATGAACGATATGGACACCCATCCGAGATAAAAAAAGATGCGGGCAATCCAATGAATGCCATTCGTTAATTTATTTATCATTAATGACATCTCAACCTTTCTGTTTTTTTCATCCTCCAGGTTTGCATTTTGAGAAATGGAACCCTTGCCCGCCAACTTCCGAGTTGTATAGATTTCCATATATCAAATTTCACTGCGTTATCGGTCGGAATCCACGACGACGTACTACAATGTACGACTTACGCGGATTCCTTTCTCTGGCCTTGTGACCTTGTGAAATTAAATATCTGAAAACCTATAGGAATCGGTCTGGCCCAAGAAATACGGATTGCTACTCAACTGCCAGCCGAATGGCCTTTTCACCCAGCCCGGGGGGCAGTTGCTTCTTCCACCAATTCCAAAGGGGTTTGATCTTTTTCCTGAGTAGCTCTTCCTCTTGAGAAGTAAGCGTAATTTCCGTGATTCCTGCCTTTTCAATCTGCGGCCATAGGTGTTTATTCCAATAAGGTACGGTAAGCTGGGGAAATTGTTTTTCGAAATGCCTTCCCGCTGCTGATAAGATACGACGGACATCAGGGTCCAGGCTATTCCATTTATCTAATCTAATCAAAAGTTGCGCTCCGTAGCTGGCAAGATAGGTCTTCGTCACATATTCCGCCTTTTCTTGAAGACCTCTTGCCAAAATCGTTCCGACATAACACAAAACCCCATCAACAGTTCCTCTGGACATGGCTTCGTAGACCTCCCCCGAAGACAGGGTAGTAGAGGCCCCTCCCAAAGTTCTAACCGCCATCGCCTCTAACCGCCCAGCGGTTCTTATCCTAAGCCCTTTTAAGTCTTCGGGCTTCCTTATGGGCTTGTCTTTTGTCCATATGTATTCCGGGATAGCCGGCAAGGTCGCCAGCATGAAAACATTTTTCTTGGCCAGTTCCTGATTTATAAGCTGATACAACGCTGATCCTGTCTTCAGTTTTTTATAAGCCGTTCCAGTGTCTCTGTATAAGAATGGGAGTTCAAAAATCCCCAGGATGGGATATGTGCCAGTCATATAAGAATCCGTGTGAAGTATTATATCTGCCGTTCCCTGCATCAATCCCGGCAACAGCTCTCTCGCTCTGAGCAAACTTCCCGAGTGATAGTACTTAATCTGCACGACACCTTTTCCATGTTCATTGACATAGTCGGCGAAACTCATCAGCGATAGTGTGAGATCTTTATAAGCTCTTGGCGGTATGTAGGTTGCCATAATTAGTTTCAGTTCCTTTGCCCTTGCCACTTGCTGACCCGCGACGGGCAGGCTTACGCAAATAAACGAGAAGAAAAATATTATCAATCTGATTTCTTTCCGAAACATCTCAGTCATGCTCCTTTCATTGATATTTCCGATGATCATTTGACAGGCCCTTGCCCGAATCCCCTTCTCAGCTATTCTCTCAGATGATTCACAAGGGGGAACAACCTAAAGGGGTTAGGCTGAGTCGCTTCTATGCAAGAAGCTATCAATATCTATTGAGTTTGTAAAGGATTTTTAGCGACTTTCATTTATCAATTAACACATAATACGACAGCGCCACTTTTCAATTTACCGTTTGAGTCCCTTAAGTGAATGATATGCCAAACTGTCCCTCTTCTGTCTTGAGACAGGGCTTAATGAGCATATACCCTTCTCCAGGGAGATGCAGTCGCAGTTTGCTTTACCCAAGTCTCGATCTATGCCTTGCGTTTTTTCGAATTTATGGATAGAATATTTAAGCTCCATTATGTATTCATGACCTTCGAAGAGGTGTATTGATATGTATGAGGACAAACCCTGGTTAGTGCATTACGAGGATGAGGTAGGGCACACGTTGACTTATCCTGATATCCTGCTTCATGAAATGCTGGTAGCATCCGCCGGGAGTTATTCCGACAACATTGCAGTGCGTATGGTGCTCAAGTACCTCCCTTTGGGCGTTTCGATCCGGTCGAAATTAACTTACTCCCGGCTCAACGAGGTAACTGACCGGTTCGCTGCGGCTCTCGGGGAACTAGGTGTGGGCAAGGGAGATCGGGTAGCTGTGATGCTCCCAAATCTGCCTCAGATGGTGACCGCCTTTTATGGGATAATGAAGGCCGGGGGTGTCCTTGTTAACATGAACCCAGTATACACGGCCCGTGAGATTCAGCATCAGCTCTCTGATAGCGGCGCTGAAACCATTGTAATGTTGAGCGGTCTCTATGAACGCCTGGCATCCATACGTGATCAAACATCCGTAAAGAATGTAATCCTCACTGACGTTCCCGACACATTGAGGTTTCCTTTCAAGAAGCTTGTAGAGAGACAGGTCAGGGCCGGCGGTCAAATGGTCGACGTGCCCTCAGCTTCCCATATCTATCGCCTCTTCGATCTTGTAAAGGGTCACCCGCCCACCCCTCCGAGGGTGGCGATAACCCCGGATGATCTGGCGCTGTTTCAATATACGGGCGGCACGACCGGTATCCCGAAGGCCGCCATGTTGACTCACAGAAACATAGTAAGCAACATAATCCAGTTGAGCCATTGGTTCACTTCTTTGGAATATGGCAAAGACAAGATGCTTGGCGCGGTTCCTTTCTTCCACGTTTACGGTATGACGGTTTCCATGGGCATGGGTATATATACGGGAAGCGAGGTAATCGTGGTGCCGGACCCCCGTAGCATTGAACATGTGATGGACGTGATCCACAGGGAAAAATGTACAATCTTTCCTGGTGTGCCGGCCATGTATATCGGCATCATAAACCATCCTAAAGTCGCCCGCTACAACCTCAAATCCATTAAAGCCTGTCTCAGCGGTGCGGCCCCCCTTCCCATGAAAGTACAGGAAAAATTCAGTGAGATTACAGGTGGACGTCTGGTGGAGGGCTATGGTTTGACAGAGGCGGCACCCGCCACCCACGCCAACCCCATATACGGTATGTCCAAGGCCGGTTCCATAGGCATCCCTATCCCCGACGTGAACGCCGCCATTATGTCGCTGGAACCGGATGAGGAAGAGAGGTGCCTATGCGTGCCTGTTGGCGAAGAGGGGGAGCTGGTTGTAAAAGGTCCCCAGGTGATGAAAGGATACTGGGGAATGGATGAAGAAACTGCTTTATCCATTGACAAAGAGGGCTGGCTACACACAGGAGACATCGCTAAGATGGACGAGGAAGGCTATTTTTACATTGTGGACCGCAAGAAGGATCTGATAATCGCCAGCGGATACAATGTCGTACCTCGCGAGGTGGAAGAAGTTCTCTTTGCGCATCATAAAGTGGAAGAGGCTGTCGTGGCAGGCGTGCCCGATTCAAAGCGGGGTGAAACGGTGAAGGCATATATTGTGCTGAAGCACGGGGAAACCGCCACTGTCGATGAAATTGTTGAGTACTGTAAAGAGAACCTGGCTCCTTATAAGGTGCCAAAGGTAGTGGAATTCCGAAGTGAACTTCCGAAGAGCCAGGTAGGCAAGTTTCTGCGTAGGGTCCTGGTGGAGGAAGAGCGGCAGAAGATGCGGCAGAAGGGTTGATCAGACTGCCTATTCTTTTACATTTCCCAACACTTCGACTATGTTTACAGGATCGACGTTGAGGTTCGTGTGGATCGTCAGCTTTTCGCATAGTCTTCCCGGACTTATCTTTTTCACCGGCAGTTTCAACTCAATGGCATAGGTTCGGTCTGGTTCAACCTCCCGGATATTAACTTGAAAGAGATCCCTGTTGTAATCGATCTTTTCGATCTTCATCTTATCTTGCATGAGGGGCCTGACATTCAAAGAACGAACCAGCAACTTTGTGTTGGAGGCCTTGAGCTTGGTTAGATTCAGTCGTCCGAACTGGACCCTTTCCGGTGTCACCTGGAGACTTCCCTTTATCTCCCCATAAATCCTTATCTTGAGCAATGGTTTCTCGGGGTAATTGGTCTTCACCTGTAACACGCCCCGGTACTTTCCTTTATGGTTCAACTTATTACGAAAGGTTATACGGAACGCTTTCCCTTCCTCAAGCGTCTCGATCTTATAATCGACTCTGTCCGATATGGAAAATTGCGCAGGCTCTAAGATGAGGGGCCTATCTTCGTATGCCCGGACAGTAAGCTCCTTCATGATCTCGTCACCCTTAAAACCCCTTAGACGGGCAGAACGGGGTGTAACGGAAATAACGGGCCTTATCTTAGCCTTAATAGAAACGGACGGCTTCATGTCCGTGGGGTCATTGCTTATTATTCTGGCCCGCTTATGGATGGGCCCCTCGAGTCCAACAGTCTTTACTGTCAATTGAATAGTCCCCTCACCGCCGGGAGGGATGCTCGGGTCGAACCGGGCTACACTGCAGCCTCAGCCGGGCCAGATGCGCTTTATGGTAAGAACACCCTTCCCCTTGTTGTATACCTTAAAACTGTATTCCAAAAGGGTACCTTCTTTCACCTCCTTAAAATCAAAAACACTCTCAGGGATGACCATGACCGGTCCATCCTTACCATCTTCGGCCCTGGCCCTGGTATCGGCCATCGCAAAGAGTAAGATCAATATCAAGGAACAAACTACTCCGAATCCTTCTTTGGTTACCCTTGTCATTGCTGATGCCTCCTTCTAAAATTTTACCTTTGGGGCTGTTTTAGCCTCCTCCGGGGCTTCGAAAAAGGCCGCCTCTTTAAAACCGAGCATATTTGCCATTATGTTGTCAGGGAATGATCTTACCCTTACGTTGAATTCCTTGACCGCCTCGTTATATCTTCTCCGCTCTACGGCAATTCTGTTTTCCGTACCTGCAAGTTCATCCTGCAAGCGGATGAAGTTTTGATTGGCCTTCAAATCCGGGTACCGTTCCATAACGACCAGAAGCCTGCTCAGAGCTGTAGTTAATTGGTTATTGGCCTTAATCTTTTCCGGGACGGTCTGTGCTCCTCCGACGCTTGCCCTGGCCCGGGTCACCTCTGTTAGAACCTCTTTTTCGTGCTTGGCGTAACCTTTTACCGTCTCCACATAGTTGGGTATCAGATCATAACGTCTCTGGAGTTGGTTTTCCACCTGGGCCCAGGCACCTTTTGTCCCTTCTTCCAGTGCCACAAAACGGTTGTACGTGCCCTTGAAAAAGGAATAGAAAGAGATCAGAAGGATTATCAGAACTGCTATTACTATAATACCTATCTTACCTTTTTTGCTCATGAAAACATTCCTCCTTTCGGTAATTCCAATGGGTGCAGGTACTCTCATCTGAATATCTGCATCCTATCCAATATCCATCTCATCAACATGGGACGATAGCGTTCGAATTTCATTTATGTACCTATGTATCAATAACGCCATCTCCCGCTTGGAGACCTTCTTTTCCTTGTCCTTGACACTGATAAGGGTCGAGAAGAGCGTGTAATCCAAATCAAATTCCTTGCAGACACGCGACACTATCTGGGCCTTGTGAGTAGGTACTTCCATCTCCTTTAGATGGAGTAGCGCCCTGAATACGGCGATGAATGCGGGGATTGAACGGGCAACAAGGGATCGCATGTCTCCCCCTCTTTGGGATGAATCAAGGTATCCTTGCCTCAATTGAAGGAGTTTCGCCTTCAATTCCCTTTCACATTGTACCCTCAGGTGTCCTTTTTCAAAGGAGAGGTTTGAAAGGACGTCTTCTCCAAAGACGAGCGTATAGTTCATCTTCATGTTCAGGAACTCCACGGGAAATGAATCGAGGGAAGACTCTATATAATCTTTGGTCAGGAAAAGGGGGCTATTGACATTTCTTTTCCTCCATTTGGACACAACCTTGAAAGATTCCTCCAGAGCATCTATCCCCTCTTCAGAAAGTACTATCAGGAAATTCAAATCCGATCTCTTGGGAACATACTCTCCGCTGGCCCCACTCCCATAAAGGATGATAGAGACTAAGTCGTTACCAAAAGCCTGTTGGTAATCCTCTGTGATCTCCTCGAATATCTCCCTGGGGTCCTTTGGTATTTTTGCCATCAGTCTCCCTCCCCTTATTATAGATTTTCAGGCATCCTTCATACATCAGTTTACACTTTTGAAATTATGGCTGCTTCAACGGTGGTCAAATTTTAACCCGTGCAGAACTCGCATCTAAGTGAGCATAAAGAAAG
>DAOWME010000166.1 GCA_030643245.1 Deltaproteobacteria bacterium | reverse complement strand
GGAACAAATCCGTGGGAGGCTACTTTATCTCTTCGCATCCTTGGGAACGTCGATCCCTTCTTTCCTCAACATATCCAGGGGAGAAACCGGTTCCGAATCATGTAGATGGAGAAAATTATCCCTCAATACCTTTCTTTGAGTCTCTTCGCTCCACCCGAACCCTTTCAGTTGCTGAAAGGCCTTAAACCACGATTGCATACCTACGAAAGGATAGTCCGTTCCGAAGAGAATCTTTGGCTGATAGAATGGCGTATTGGCAGATACTACAAGGCTTTGGGGATAGATTCTCGGAGAAGCACCTGATATGTCCAGGTATACGTTAGGGTGTCTAAAGGCGAGAGACATGGCCTGATCATGCCATCCTCCAACACCGAAATGGAGGAGTATCAGTTTTAAAGTGGGGAAATCTACCGCCACATCGTCATAATGAAGAGGCATCATATACTTAATCTTTGTAAAATACATCCCCGTTGTTCCACAATGGCTCTGCACCGGCACATTATGCTCGACACACTTCTCGTAAATGGGATAGAAATGTTTCTCGTCATTGGGGTAAGTGCTCACAGCAGCAGGATGGAATTTCATGCCCTTTAATCCCAGCTCCTTGATGCACCGTTCGGTCTCTTCCACTGCATCCTCTCTTCTAGGATCCACTGAACCATACCCTACGAACCTGTCGGGATACTGGGAGACCAGTTCGGCAACAGCATCATTGCTTAGCATCGACTCTTTAAATGCCCAATGATCCGACGCAGAAGTGTCGAGACTCATTATCAATGCCTTTTCTACGTTGGCCTTATCCATATCTTCTATCATATCATCGAGGCCTTTTGGGATAATCTCATCTTTGAGCCTGAAATGTCTTGCAGCCATGAAGAGGCCCGGGTTACTCTTCAGTGTATCTCGAAACATCGGGTGAGCATGATTATCAATAGCCGGTACAGGCGAAAAGGTAGCGCTATCTTTTTTAACCTTTTCAATCTCTTTTTCGCACTCTGCGGCCTTGGTCTCATCCTTGGCCTCCGTCAACAATTGCAGCGCTTGTTTGAATATTCTCTCCGCATCCATATAGTACCTTGCGTCCAGCGCTGACTTAGCTTCCTTGTATAATTTTTCTACTTTCTCCTGTAATTCTTTTCCTGAATCTTCCACCATTGAAAAAATCCTCCTTTCTTCTCTTGCATGTCATCCGGTTGACAGTATTATCAGGATATTGACGCCCTCAATATCCTAAACCCTCCTCCTCACAGTAAAGAGGGAAACCTTTGATACTTAACTGTTAGGTTAAACAAGTGCCGAACATGAGGGGCACGGAGACTGAAAGACCGATGAGTATTGAGCGGGACAGAAAAAACCCGAAAAATAAATCAAGCTGTTTGGCATCCGCTTGAACCAATGGATATGTTTTATTCGGATATAGCCTCGATTATTGCCGCCGGGTTGTGCTCTATAACCTTGAGTAATACTCTTGCTGTACCTCTTGGAGTACGCAAACCTTGTTCCCAATGACGCAAAGTGCCAATTGAAATACCAAAAGTTGCACAGAACTTTTGCTGGCTCATACCGGTTTTTGCCCGGATATCCCTTACATTTATAGCTTTTGGTTTGTGTTCAACAATTTTTGTCGGTTGACCTTTAGCGTGCGCTATAGCTTCATTTAAGCCAAGGGATATTTCAATAAATGCTTTGCCCATTTCTTTGTCTCCAGTACGCAACTAATTCATTTACTAACTTTGATAATATATGCTTTTCATCCATAGAAATGTTAGCCTCTTCATTTTTTCCAAATACAGTTAGAAGGTATAGTGGCATTATTTCGCTGTGAAAGTAGTAGATTACTCTGAAACCAGCACTTTGCCCTCTTCCACTTCGTGCCCATCTAAGTTTTCGTACACCTCCTGTACCCCGAATTAGCACACCAGATTCAGGATATTCAGACAAGTAGGAAATCAAATCTTCCCTTTTTTCCGCTGAAAGCAATTTTTTGACTTTCTTTTGAAATAGTTCAGTCTCTGCGACGGTGATCATATCTCAAATATATACTCCAATGGAGCACATGTCAAGAAAGATAAACGATGGGAGTCTTCTCAAAAACATAATCGCGGCGACGGCAGTCGACGGGAATGTGCCGGTCACCTGCCCGCAAAGCCGTAAGCCACTTTAATGAAGCCGTTGCATCAGTTTGCGTGAACTAAAAAAGCCGCGAGCTTTCTGGGGCAGGTGCACTGGATTGTTGGGAAAATTCTCGTCAAATATTCATAGCCACAGATGGTACATTCGGTCTTGTACGCATACTGCCCATGATCGGTTCCCGGCACTCCGCAATGACCGCAGCACTGCTGGCAGTGAGGATTCAGGTAGCCGATTTCTACGGACTCACCGCTGCCTTCCTGCCATTGAATTTGCATGTCGGTGTCGTTCATATTGATCTCCGCTCCAAAAACGGGGGCGGGTGAGGAGCACGTTTTCCATCCAGGGTCTTTTTCCTGGATGGAAAACGTATCTGACTCGAACCGCGTTGATAGGGTGCGCTTCGCGATTTATCAATGCTCCTCACCCGCCCCCGATAGGGCCGAAAGCGAAGCGTCGGCCCTATCGGCAAGGATAAGCAGCCACAAAAGCCGCTGAATTATTTAATTAACCGTGGGTTTGGGTAGCTTGCCGTCTGCCTAAACCCAGGAATAAATGCCAGGGCTTTCCCCCACAAGGATTTGACTCTTCACCCTATACCTTGCGCTATGCCCTTTTACCTACATCGTTGTGACTGTACTGAGAGACACATAAAGATATTCAACAGGCCGCCATCTTCTCGTATCCGCATCTCAATGCTTTAATATTCAGAGGAATCAGCTTCTCTTTATTGCCCTCCTTCAATGTACTCTCAATAGTTGCTTCAATGGCATCCAAGGATAGTATCTTTGTTTCTGCCAGGTAAGCCCCTAATAATATCAGGTTTGAAACCTGGGTGGACCCCAAATCCTTGGCCAAATCTGTGGAAGGCAACGGTACTATCTTGATATCGTCTCTTTGAACCTCTCTTTGTATCATGGAAGTATCCAGGATCAAAACCCCCCCGGGTAGAACACTCCTCTCGTAAGTGTCTAATGATGGAAGATCCATTATTATCATTACCTCCGGTTGAGAGATCAAAGGCGAGTATATATCTTCATTGGAGAGGATGACATAACATGCCACTGTACCACCCCTCATTGTGGCTGAATAAGAAGGTATCCAGCTCACATGCTCAAACTCTTTCATGCCTGCATCTGCCAGTAGAAGTCCTGTAGTGAGGACCCCCTGCCCCCCAAACCCGGCAATGGCCACCCCTGCTTTCTTAACTGTATCTTTGTCCATCTGACGTTACCTCCAAAATAGAATTGCCTTGGAATCCCTTCAACTCATTAAAGTTATCAGATATTTTAAAACTCAATTATGAGCTACGAATGGCTTAAAGGCATAATTCAAATGAGTTTTAAAATTTCTGGTTATAAGTTTCATTGATTTATTCCTTCTTGCCCTGCTCATGCAGTCGAAAATCGGAAATAGGGTCTTCTCATCATTCGATTACCGAATTCCGATTCTCGATTTCCGGTTACCGAAAGCTCTAGTTGTATACCTCAATCGCAAAATCAGGGCATAAACACGCACAGGCCCCGCATCCCGTGCATTTCTGCTCATCCTTCAAGACAGGATAAGGGAACCCTTTGGCGTTGAGCCCGTCACTCATGGAAAGACATTCAAATGGACAAAATTGAACGCAAAAGACACAACCCTTACACAACTCTTCATTTATAATTACATTTGCCATATTACTGACCCTCTCTTCATCCGTAAGAAGTTACAGGAAAAGCCTTCCTGACACCCGATACCTGTGAACATATACCTTCACCCTAGTTGGTGTTTAATAACAACCTCATCGGTATCCTTAAACTCACCAAGGGGGAACTCAGCCATCATATGTTCCTCCAGCCACTTCAACCCCTCTTGGGGAGACATCTTCCAACATGTGGAAGTCGCAACGAGAATCTCGACAAAGCCGTATCCGATACCGTCTATCTGCTTCATGAAGGCCGTCTTGATCGCCCTTTTCGTCCTGTTGTAAGTTGCCAGGGAAGTAAGGCAATGTCGCGCTGAATACACGACTCCGGGTAATGTAGCCAGGAACTCCGCCACGTGGAAGGGAAGCCCTGTCTTATCCGCGTCCCTTCCAAGGGGAGTTGTGGTCGTTATTTGACCCAATAAGGACGTGGGAGCCATCTGACCGCCTGTGGTCCCATAACCGGCATTATTACAGAATATCGTGGTCAGCTTCTCTCCCCTGTTGATCGCCCTGACGGTATCCCCTATGCCAATAGCAGCCAAGTCGCCATCCCCCTGAATGGTAAAGACCACTGAATCCTCATCCAATGCCCACTTGATTCCACCTGCCGTTGCGCCAGCCCTTCCATGGAGGGCAAGGATGGTGTCAGTATCAACAAGCAATTGCGCCAATCCGTGACAACCAACCCCTGCAACGAATACGGTTCTCCCTTGAATAT
This sequence comes from Deltaproteobacteria bacterium, assembly GCA_030643245.1. Classification (GTDB taxonomy): domain Bacteria; phylum Desulfobacterota; class UBA8473; order UBA8473; family UBA8473; genus JAUXHQ01. The sequence continues at coordinate 2,370 of DAOWME010000166.1, read as the reverse complement.
CCAGTTCGTCGATTACCTCACCGATAATTCGGTCAACAACGCCATATTGACAACCTGAACAGTAAGGTGTTTCAGTCTTTAAAATCGACTTCGGATGGAGGTAATCCCTCTTCTTTTTCTTTTCTCCACTCATGTAAGTCTCCTTATCTCTTGCATGATGGTGTCGGGAAAGATCATTCCACTGGTATTTGGTAAATGACGACTAAAAATACCTAACAGATGAACCTCAGCTCTCCCTTCCACGGCTGCCTTAACATCTTCAACCATCTGCCCTATGCTGTCCTCTACCACCAAAAACTTACCAACCTTAGAGGCAGTTTCTTGAATTACCTGCATAGGAAAAGGCCAAAGGGTTATAGGACGAATCATCCCCACTTTCATACCTTCTTCTCTGGCCTGGTGAAGTGCCCCCAGAGCAGCTCTTGCAGTGGAGCCATAAGATACCAGGACTATCTCGGCATCTTCTATCTCATAGGCCTCATACCGCACTTCTGAAGAGGCCATCTCCTGGTACTTCTCATTCGCCCCTTTTAGGTAGTCCAGATAATTGGCATACCTGCCAAATACACCGAATCCGGGGTAATTATGGAGATAACTCCGTTTATATCCTCTACTGGCAGAGCCTCTAAGCGCCCATTCCTTCTCCGGTAAAGGACCGAATTCAATAGAGCGGAGCACCACGTCCTCTTTCATCTGACCCAGCAGACCATCGGTTAATACTATTACAGGCTGTCTGTACTTGTCCGATAAATAGAAGCCCAACTGTATGAAGTCACAGTTTTCCTGGACATAAGAGGGGGCCAGGACAATATTGTAGTAATCTCCGTGCGCCCCTCGCGTGACCTGAAAATAGTCCATCTGAGCCGTCTGTGTTGTGCCCGCCCCTGGACCGCCTCTCTGCAAATCTACTACCACACAGGGAAGCTCGGCCGCAGCTAAAGCTGACAACCCCTCTTGCATCAGGCTAAAAGCTGTGCTCGCAGTGGATGTCATCGCCCTTACACCGGCGGCGGCCGCGCCAATAAGCATGTTGATGGAACTTACCTCACTGCCGGACTGGACAAAACACCTTCCGGCCTTTGGAAACTCCCTGGCAAAAAACTCAATGATCTCATTCTGGGGGGTTATAGGGTAACCAAAATAATGGGTACAGTCGGCATAGATTGCGCCATACCCGATCGCCTCATTTCCGGTTACAAATATCTTTTCACTCATAATAGAATATCACCTCCTCTATTACTTTTTATGGGTGGTTGCCTTTAACCACCCCGTTAAAGGTACAAAGTAACCTTTGCCAACATCGGCCTTATAAAATGATACATGGTCACTCTCTGTTAACCGGGAAAGCACAACCCACCGTTAACACTAAGCGTTTGCCCGGTAATTATCTTCGGCCACCTCAAGATCATAACGGCTTTGAAGATTCATCCAAAACTGTGGGGTCATATTGAAAAACTTTCCTAGCCTTAAAGCGGTATCAGCAGTAATGGATCTTTTACCATGAACAATTTCATTTATTCTTCGAGGTGGTACATTTGTGTCCTTTGCAAGACGATACTGACTAATGCCCATTGGTTGTAAAAATTCTTCGAGAAGTATAGTCCCGGGATGAATATGAGGCATATCTTTATTTTCCATGTCGTTACACTCCTTTTTTAATGATAGTCGGCAATTTCCACTTGAAACACATCGCCATCTTTCCAAAAAAAACAAATTCGCCATTGATCATTAATGCGAATGCTATGCTGACCTTTTCTGTCATCCTTTAGCTCTTCAAGCCTATTACCTGGTGGGATTCTTAAATCACTCAACTCGCAAGCAGCATCGAGCAAAACAAGTTTCTGTCTGGCTTTAGACTGAATATCTTACGGTAATTTCTTCGAAAATGACCGGGCAAATATTTTTTTGGATTCCTTGCACTTAAATGCTTTGATCATATTTACATTAATAACACTTCTCGTTATTAATGTAAAGCGTTAATACGGTGGGGGAGGGATTTTGAATCTTTTTATGGAGGGTTAACGGCGCGGCTCACTGGCTGCAAACAGTGCGAAGTAACCAACCTGGATTCAGCACTTGCTTTGATGCGAGAGACTGAACTTCGCAAGACCGCCGCTGTGTTTGCAATCCAGTGCAGCCGCTCGTTGTGTGCCGGGCACGGCACATGTTCTTAAGGGTGCGCATAATATACCATGTTTACGATATGTTATGCAAGTCCCAGACCCAGCCAGGTAGTGGCGAAGGGTGTAGCGGTAGTGCAACTGGGTACCCGGTGACGGTATTCGGGGAGGAAGCATTTATTGACCTAATGTTAATTTATTTCCTTTTATTCATTATGATATGATCTTGATTGTCCAATTATCTATTTCC
>DAOWME010000087.1 GCA_030643245.1 Deltaproteobacteria bacterium | reverse complement strand
TTCAGAAATGAGCAATTTTTTCTCTGAGCAAGGCCGCACGACGGTTTGCGCCGAGGCGTACATGATCGTACGTCGCAGGCGGAAACCTGAGGAGAACGCAGCTCAGGGGAAAAAGGGCCATTTCTGGATGGAAACTAACTAATGTTTAGGAAGAAGCTTAAAAGTTGAGGAGGTGAGGATAGTGTCAGAACGGATACCCATGACCAAAGACGGGCATGAATCATTGCTAAAGGAATGCAATCGGTTGAAGAGGGTGGAAAGACCCAAAGTCATTGAAGATATTGCCCAGGCCCGGGAGCATGGTGATCTTTCCGAAAATGCCGAATATGATGCTGCCAAAGAGAGACAATCCTTTGTAGAGGGAAGGATCAAGGAGTTGGGAGATAAGTTAGCAAGGGCGGAAGTCATTGACACCTCAAATCTTCCCAAAGACAGGGTGGTCTTCGGTGCGGTCGTCTCGCTTCAGGATGAGGATAGTGGAGAAGAAATTACGTACAAGATCGTGGGAAGTGATGAAGCGGACCCTAACCAGAGAAAGATATCCGTTGTTTCTCCCGTAGGTAGGGCGCTTATCGGGAAGAGGATTGATGATTCGGTAACTGTAAGAATCCCCTCTGGGACCAAAGAGTATGTGATTCTCGATATCGCTTATGACTAGTCATGCTGCTTGCTGTTATTCCTTTATAGACCCTAAGGGACGGGGACGAAATAACTTCCCCATTTGTGCATCTCATCTTCAGGCTATCTTTGCCCGATCTTCAAACACAAAATCCTCAAAATAGTTCGACTATGCCTGCGGTTTTGCGTTTTCAGATCGAACAAATCTGACCTAAATCTGAGCGCCAACTTGAGGAAGTTATTTCGGCCACGTCCCTAAGTCCACAAGTGAAGGAGAAGATCGATGATGAATAGCGTGAAGACAGTTGGTTTGATGGTGGGTTTGACCGTGCTGCTGGTTTGGGCCGGTGGTATCTTTGGAGGAAGAGGGGGTATGCTCTTCGCCTTTGTAATTGCCTGTGGAATGAACTTCGGTACATACTGGTTCAGTGATAAGATAGTACTGAGGATGTATCGAGCGCAGGAGGTGGGCCCTGCGGATGCGCCGAAGTTGTACCGCATGGTGGACGAATTGAGGCATAAGGCAGGGATGCCTATGCCCAGTGTCTATATTATTCCAAAGGATTCTCCTAACGCCTTTGCCACTGGAAGAAGTCCCCAACATGCAGCAGTAGCAGTAACCCGCGGCATTATGAAGATTCTGGACAGGGAAGAACTGTCAGGGGTGCTGGCCCACGAGTTGTCCCATGTGAAGCATAGAGACATACTAATCGGAACCGTAGCTGCCACCATTGCCGGCGCTATAAGTATGTTAGCCAGTATGGCCCAGTGGGCCATGATATTTGGGGGGAGGGGAGATGACGATGATGGCGGTGGTCTTCTTGGTAGTCTGGCCATGATAATAATCGCTCCAATCGCCGCCATGTTGATCCAAATGGCTATCTCCCGTTCCCGAGAATACTTGGCCGATGAGGGAGGCGCAAAGATAAGTGGTAACCCTCACCATCTTGCCCGCGCTCTGAAAAAACTCGAGCAAGGGGTGAAAACGCTCCCCATGGAGGCTAACCCCGCCACTGCTCACATGTTCATAGTTAATCCGTTGCGGGGCAGCGGTATAGCAAGACTGTTTAGTACCCACCCACCCATGGATAAGCGGATAGAAAGGCTGGAAAAGATGTGATGCGTCCCTAAAATGTCCTTTTTATTTTTTAGTGTCCACACCTTCATCTCGAGTCTGTAACGACAGCGGCCGTTTTTAATGGAAAGAATCCAACCCGTTTACCGGTTCTTTACCAACCCCCTTCTGTCACAGAGATTCTCCTGGGTACACTCTCGTTCATAAAAGTGAACCACTGCGCTTGGCATTAATTAGTTTCCATCCGGGAATGGGTCTTTTTTTCCAAAGCTGTGTTCTTTTTGGCTTTACGCCTACGGTATACGGCAATGTATGTCTTGGCGTAAAGCAGCCTCACACGGCGTTGCTCGGAGTAAAAATAAATGGACTTCTTGAGAAAAGGACACGAGTTGGTTTCCAATTCAGAAATGAGCAATTTTTTCTCTGAGCAAGGCCGCACGATGGTTTGCGCCGAGTCGTACATGATCGTACGTCGCAGGCGGAAACCTGAGAAGAACGCAGCTCAGGGGAAAAAGGGCCATTTCTGGATGGAAACTATCTCTGCATTTGAAACCTACTGGGGCTCGTTTATGTATTATGGGCGTTAATTGACCATCACTGAGCTTTTGAGAGGTTACCAGTAGAGGCCACAATGCTTGTCGAAATTCAAGAAGGAACACCATGATGAGAACTGCTGCAAAAAAGGTTTGCAATTTCAATGTATTTGAGTTATAAAAAGATGCTTTACAGGGCGGCATATTGGTTTGTAAGGCAGTATGTAAGGGATAGAGGTGAAACTTGACTGACAAGGCTGTTTTGGGCCTATTCCGTGAGAAAATAGACCAGATTGATACTGAGATCCTCGGATTACTCAACAAAAGGGCCGAATTAGCAATCGGTGTTGCTGAGACTAAGGTCAAGAACGGAATGGATTTTTATGTGCCGGAGAGAGAACTTAATATATATGAAAGGCTTACGGCCATAAACAAAGGCCCTTTTCCGAATGAGGCCATCCGATCTGTTTTTAGGGAGATAATCTCTGCTTCACTGTCACTCGAGCAACCTATCAAGATCGCATACTTGGGCCCCAAGGCCACTTTTACACACCTTGCGTCTATTCATCACTTTGGCCGGTCTGCAAATTTTAGGCAGAAAAGGAATATCCCCGAGATCTTTGATGAAGTAGAACGAGACAGAGTCAACTACGGAGTTGTTCCAATTGAAAATTCAACCGAAGGGGTGGTTAACAATACTCTTGATATGTTCGTGGATTCTAACCTTAAGATATGTGCAGAGATCTTATTGGAGGTATCTCACCACCTCTTGTCAATAACAGGCAAGATGGAAAATGTTGAGAAGGTATACTCACACCCACAAGCTATTGCTCAATGTCGTGATTGGCTGGAAAATAATCTTCCAAATATACCGGTTCTAGATGTGGCAAGTACGGCAGTGGCTGCCCAAAATGCTGCTGATGATCCTTCAGTGGCCGCGATTGCCAGCGAGTTTGCTGCTACCCTATATAATTTAAAAACACTAAAGAGAAAGATTGAGGACAATATTAACAATTTTACCAGATTCCTGGTAATCGGAAAGAAGGAGCTTGAAAAGAGCGGCCGTGACAGGACATCCATCATGTTTTCTATTAAGGATGCAGTTGGGGCTCTATATAAAATACTAGAACCTTTTGCAAGGAATGATGTCAATCTAACAAAGATCGAATCAAGACCCCTTAAGAAAAAGGCTTGGCAATATATATTCTTCCTGGACATGGAGGGACATGTCTCTGATGATGGAGTGAAAAAAACTCTGAAGGAATTGGACAATAATTCGGTCTTTCTAAAAGTACTCGGTTCCTACCCTAGAAGTAGATGAAGAGTCGCTATAAACTTCGATAAGTTCAGAAATTTTAAATTCATCGATAACCAACCGGAATGAAGTGACCTTGGAAAAGATAGCCCTCGAAAGAAAAACACATTTAAAAGGAGAATTTGCCGTACCCGGGGACAAGTCCATCTCTCATCGGGCCTTGATTGTGGGATCTTTGGCAAACGGCAGGACCCGAATTGAAGGTCTTTCCATGGGTGATGATAACATGAGAACTCTCAATGCCTTTCGAATGATGGGTGTTGAGATTGAAGAACCAGGAAGAGGTCAGTGGATAATAAACGGAAGGGGGCTTCATGGTCTAAGGGAACCCGAAAATGTTATCGATTCCGGGAACTCTGGGACGACTATGCGACTCCTAACCGGTTTACTAAGCGGCCAGAGGTTTTTCTCTGTAATTACTGGAGATAATTCCCTACGTAAGCGACCTATGAAGAGGATTGTTGAACCGCTCTCTTCCATGGGGGCGAAAATTTTGGGGAGGAAAAACGGAAATTATGCTCCTCTTGTGATCAACGGGACGAAGCTGGAGCCAATTAATTATGCCTCTCCCATTGCCAGTGCACAGGTCAAGTCGGCGATCCTTTTGGCAGGACTTTATGCCGACGGAGTTACGAAAGTGAGGGAACCTTCTCTGTCAAGGGATCATACTGAGCGAATGTTCGGTTTTTTCGGCGCTAATTTAGAGAGAGGAGATAATTCGGTAAGTGTGTCCGGTGGGGCTAGTTTTGAGGGGAGGGATATTGAGATTCCGGGAGATATATCCTCTGCAGCTTTTTTTATTGTGGCAGCCTTGATCATCCCGGGCTCGGAAATCCTATTAACACGCGTCGGCGTAAATCCGAGCCGCACCGGGATATTAGAGATACTCAAAGAGATGAACGGGAAGATCGAGATACTTAATAAAGAAGAGAAAATGGGAGAACCCATAGCAGACATATTGGTCAAAACCAGCCATCTCCGTGGGGTCACAATAGAAGGAAGACTCGTGCCGAAGACGATAGATGAGTTTCCCATCCTGTCCGTAGCGGCATCCGTGGCAGAAGGGCTAACAGTTATTAGAGGTGCGAAAGAACTAAGGGTTAAGGAAACCGATAGAATCGCGGCTATGACTCGTGAGTTGAAAAAATTTGGGGTGGCGGTAGAGGAATTCGAGGATGGCATGGCCATATCCGGCAGAGAGGACCTAAGGGGATGTGAATGCCAGAGTTTCGGGGATCACCGTGTTGCCATGTCGCTGATGGTCGCAGGCCTCAGGGCTTCGGGCAGGACAGTTGTACTGGATACTTCGTGCATAGGAACATCGTTTCCCGGTTTTAAAGATATAATGCTTTCTCTCACTCACTAGCGGATCTCCTAAGGGGATGATGAGCAACTAACGACCTATCGGTGTTCAGGCATAAATTTTCACAAGGCGAGAGGGAGGAATCAGAGTAAGTCGTATGTTTTGGTACGAGTCAAGGATTTCGACCGATAAGGTTGTGAATTTCCATATATCAGAAACTTGGAAACGCAAATAGGTTTCCGGATTTCTGATATATGGAAGTCCATATCGCTGCAAGGATGGAATGTTTGAGGCATTTATGCAAATGAAGAAAAGACTCGTCATCGCCATCGATGGACCATCGGCTGTTGGGAAAAGTACGGTAAGCAAAATGTTGGCAAATAGTCTTGACTATACCTATGTTGATACAGGGGCAATGTATAGGGCAGTTGCCTTGCGAGTAGAGGAAGAAGGTATTGATACTGACGATGAAGCTAGCCTCGCACGGTTGTGCGCAGAGGTTGACATCCTCTTTTCCATGGAAAACGGTAGGTTAAAGGTAATGCTGGATGGCAGGGATGTCACAGAGGCCATAAGATCTCCCAGTATAAGTTTACTGGCATCAAGCGTTTCTGCCAAAATGGCTGTGAGGGATGCCCTGCTTAAGTTTCAGAGAAGGATCGGAAAAAACGGCGGTGTTATTGTAGAGGGAAGAGATATTGGAACGGTTGTTTTCCCTGATGCTGATATTAAGTTCTACCTTGATGCCTTGCCGGAAGAACGAGGCAAGAGAAGGTACAAAGAATTAATAGAAAAAGGGGAGAATGTAGATCTGAAGGAGGTTACCAGGGAAACAGTCCTTAGGGATCGTAGTGACAGCACAAGAGAATATGCCCCTTTGAAAGCGGCTGTTGATGCTATTGACATCGATTCTACCCATATGTCCGTTCAGGAATTGGCGGATAAGATGCTGAAAATTATTGGAGAATTAGGATAGTGTCCATCCAGAAATGAGGATTTTTGTTCAAGATCAAGGCATGCGAAAAAAATAACCGCAGGCATATGTTTAATATTCCGAGGATTATTTTTTGAGCATAATGCAGATATTGTGCAAAAAGACCATTTATGGATTAACACTAGGATAAGCAGGAAAATAAATTGATTAGGAGGACAGTCTTTTAATGGAAAACAAAGATGATGTAGTTCAGGGTAATGAGTCTATGCCTGAAGATAAAAATGTAGACACAAACACTGAACTGGAAGATGAGGATGCACGTAAAGAGGAAAACAAAGATGATGTAGTTCAGGGTAATGAGTCTATGCCTGAAGATAAAAATGTAGACACAAACACTGAACTGGAAGATGAGGATGCACATAAAGAGGAGAACTTTGAACAGCTTTTCGAAAGTAGTTTGAATAATACGCTGCAAAGAGGAGAAGTTGTTAAGGGAACTGTCATTCAGGTTACCCCAAACTATATTATGGTTGATGTTGGGTATAAGTCTGAAGGACAGGTGTCGATCGAGGAATTCCTTGATGAAAATGGAGAGGTAACTGTCAATATAGGTGATGAAGTTCACGTCCTGGTTGAGAAGAGAGAAAATCAGGACGGATTTATGGTTTTGTCCAAAGATAAGGCAGACAAACTAAAGATATGGACTGATATCAGTAGGATATACAACGAGGATGACGTTATAGAGGGAGAAATCGTCTCCAGGATAAAAGGTGGACTGTCTGTAGACATTGGTATCAATGCTTTTTTGCCCGGATCTCAAATTGATCTTCGTCCTGTCAGAGATTTTGAAGAGTTAATAGGTAAGAGGTTTGAATTTAAGATATTGAAATTCAACAGGAGACAAGGGAACATCGTTCTGTCCAGAAGAGCCATCCTGGAAAAAGAAAGAGAATCCTTGAGGAAGAAAACCCTGGAGAACTTGGAAGAGGGGGCGATCGTTGAAGGATTCGTGAAAAATATCACCGATTATGGTGTATTTATAGATCTCGGGGGAATCGATGGTCTTCTGCATATCACAGATTTATCATGGGGGAGGGTCAACCACCCAAAGGACATATGTTCAATGGGAGACCAGATGACCGTTAAAGTTCTGAAGTTTGACAGAGAGAACGAAAGGGTATCTCTTGGGTTAAAACAGACTACACCTGACCCATGGACTGACGCTGTGGAAAAGTATCCGATCGGTTCAAAGGTTACAGGAAAGGTGGTGAGCCTAACGGATTATGGTGCCTTCATCAGGTTGGAAGAAGGGGTTGAAGGGCTGGTGCACGTTTCCGAGATGTCTTGGACTCAAAAGATAAGATATCCGTCGAAAGTCTTGGCCGTGGGTGACGAGATACTGACTATGGTTCTAGACATCGACACATCCAAGAAAAGGATTTCTCTGGGTATGAAACAGGTGGAACCGAACCCATGGGATATAGTTAAAGAGAAATATCCTCCCGGCGCTCGGATTGAGGGCATAGTCAAAAACGTGACGGACTTCGGTATCTTTGTGGGAGTCGAGGAAGGGATTGATGGATTGGTTCATATATCAGATGTTTCATGGAAACAGAAAATAAAGAACCCCGCTGAATTGTATCAGAAAGGTCAAAGGGTGGAAGTTGTTGTCTTGAATGTGGACCAAGAAAATGAGAGATTTTCCTTGGGGATTAAACAACTTGAAGCAGATCCGTGGGACAACATATCCGAGAAGTACCATCTGGGACAGGTAATATCCGGGATTGTTACTAATATCAGAGATTTCGGAATATTTGTCGAACTGGAGGAAGGGATTGAGGGACTGGTTCATGTCTCTGAAATTGGTAAGGAAAAGGTGAAACACCCTGGAGATTTTACCCAGGTGGGAGAAAAGATTTCTGCCGCAATCATCAACATTGTAAAGAAGGAAAGGAAGATTGGGCTAAGCATCAAGGATTTGGATGAAGTGACAGAGAAAGCGGATATCAAGAGATTTTTAAATAACCATGAGTCCGCAGTCTCTAATCTGGGCGAGCTTCTTAAGGAAGAGCTTGAACAAAAAACGGACCGTGAGACCTAAAATGAAGAGACATCCTGTTTTAGTAGGTATTGTGGTGATAGGTGCATTTCTTGTTGTGTTCTTCTTATCGGTTCTTCTGGTTATGCATACTACTGGTGGTGTAAACGCCGTCTTCTCTATGGGAGACAGGATTGCTGTAGTGAAGGTTAAGGGGGTGATTAAGGAATCAAAGACTGTTATAGACCAACTCTTAAGGTTTATGAAGGACCGAAGTGTCAAAGCAATCGTATTGAGGATTGACTCTCCAGGGGGTGGTGTAGGTCCATCACAAGAAATCTATGAAGAAGTTAGGAAGATAGGAGACAAGAAAAAGGTAGTGGTGTCTATTGGGTCTGTGGCGGCCTCAGGTGGCTACTATATCGCCTGCGCTGCAGATAAGATAGTGGCAAATCCCGGTACTATCATCGGGAGTATCGGAGTAATCATTAAATTTGCAAATGTAGAAGAATTGGTGAAAAAAATTGGATTTAAGAGTGTAATCATTAAAAGTGGAGAGTACAAGGACGTCATGTCTCCCTTTAGGAGTGTTACGGAACAAGAGGAGAGAATGCTACAGGAGGTTATCGATAATATTCATAATCAATTTATCGAGGCGATTGCAGATGGTAGAAACTTGAAAAAAGAAGAGGTCACCGCGATCGCAGATGGAAGGATATTTTCAGGAGAACAGGCTAAGGCACTGGGATTGGTTGATTCCCTTGGCAACTTACAGGATGCCATCTCTATGGCAGCCAAAATGGTTGGCATCAAGGGTGAACCAAAGGTGGTCTATCCTCCGAAGAAGAAGCTTTCAATATTGGACTTTATCCTCCAGGGTACAGTTAAGGCTATCATAGACTATCTAAAGGGCGAAGGCAGCCAGTTTAATTATCTATCCGGTGTTACTAATGGAAAATCTGACGCAGGAAGATCCACACTGCTTTTTCACCTGCCTATCCTCCTCCATTGGAAAATTACGTTTTGCAACGTACTCCAATATTATTCGACCTAAGCAGCCAGCACTTAATGCAATCCTGTTGATTGACTGAATCATCAGAGTAACGTCAACATTCTGGATTTGTATAACTGCACGTGTCCATATTATTTAAGTTTAACATTTTTTCGTTTGATGCTCAATAGCCATTGTCATGTTTGTTGCATGCTTCTTGTTGCCTGTTGTAATGAATTTTTTGAAAGGAACTCACGTATGACAAAGAGTAAATTAGTCAAAATGGTATCTGAAAGGGTTTCTGAAATCACGAAGAAAGACACCAAAGTAATAGTTGATGTCATCTTTAATAGTATGATCGACGCCCTAATAAGGGAAGAAAGAATCGAAATTCGTGGATTTGGGAGTTTTAGGGTGAAGAACAGAGACGCCAGATGTGGGAGAAATCCCAAGACCGGAGTTGTTGTGAATATACCCAAAAAGAAAACCCTGTTTTTCAAAGCCGGGAAGGAGATGAAGGAAAGGGTAGACCTAAGAAAAGCAGATTAAACGATTGAACTTGACGTCCAGAAACCTACCAAAATGGTCGTTTCATCACTACTCACCTCTTGTATGAAATAAGGGGCGAGGCCGAAATAACTTCCCCATTTGTACATCTCATCTTCAGGCCATCTTTGCCCTATCTTCAAACACAAAATCCTCGAAATAGGTAAGACTATTCCTGTGGTTTTGCGTTTTCAGATCGAACAAATCTAACCTAAATCTGAGCGCCAACTTGAGGAAGTTATTTCGTCCCCGTCCCTAAGTGGTCACAGCTATGACGTAGCAGAGGCTGTGGTGGGGGAAAAGTAATGACAAGAGCAGCATCCATTGATATCGGCACAAATAGTATTCGTCTATTAGTCGCTGAGATAGATGGAATGGGAAACTTGAAAAAGATAATGACCAGGCGGAAGATCACTCGACTGGGGGAGGACTTCGTAAGGACAGGGAGGATCTCCCCCAAAGCAATGGGAAGGAGTGCAAAAGTCTTAGAGGAATATGCGAATTTACTGAAAGAATGCAATATACGAACTACAGTTGCTGTGGCCACTAGTATAGTCAGGGAAGCTGCCAATAGAGACGAATTTCTGCAGCAAGTTTACCAAAGCACCGGTTTAGAAGTAACGGTCATCTCAGGGGACGAGGAAGCCAGAATTGCATTAATAGGTATCCTGTCGATCATAGATGATCTTGTTGATAGGGCCGTTGTCGTTGATATCGGAGGAGGGAGTACGGAATTTATCGTGGTACAAGGCAAAGTCCCCTTGGCAACTTACAGTACGGAGCTTGGATCAGTCTATCTAACTGAAAGGTTTATACAATCCGACCCTCCTAGCACTGCAGAAGTGGGAAAACTGGAAGTATTTATCAATAATAGATTATCTTCCATGCTGAGATGTAGTTTTGAAGCACAGACTGGGACCTCGTTTTCTTTCTTGGTGGGAACCGCCGGGACAATCACCACACTTGCTGCAATGGACCAGAAAATGAATGTCTATGACCAGGGGAGGATAAACAGGTATGTCTTGACGAGAGAGTCGGTGAAGATCATTTACAAGAGGTTACAGAGAATTCCTGTGCCCGAACGATATGTACTTCCAGGTTTGGAGAAGGGGAGGGAAGACATAATCCTCGCCGGGACAGCTGTTGTCGTGAAGATCATGGAGGTCCTTGGTTTTCATGAGATGATTGTCAGCGACTATGGATTGTTAGAGGGGATAATTCTGTCCTGCTTTTCACCACGGAGAGAAAATGCTTATCCCTAACTTGATTAGCGCCCTTCTTATAAAGACTCTGTTTATGGATGGGAGCTATCTAGTGTCCATCCATAAATGGACTTCTTGAGAAAAGGGCACGAGTTGGTTTCCAATTCAGAAATGAGCAATTTTTTATCTGAGCAAGGCCGCACGACGGTTTGCGCCGAGGCGTACATGATCGTACGTCGCAGGCGGAAACCGGAGGAGAACGCAGCTCAGGGGAAAAATGGCCATTT
>DAOWME010000252.1 GCA_030643245.1 Deltaproteobacteria bacterium | reverse complement strand
TTCAGAAATGAGCAATTTTTTCTCTGAGCAAGGCCGCACGACGGTTTGCGCCGAGGCGTACATGATCGTACGTCGCAGGCGGAAACCTGAGGAGAACGCAGCTCAGGGGAAAAAGGGCCATTTCTGGATGGAAACTAACTATTCATCACCTCCTCCCTCCAGTGATATCAATAAGGTTTTTGCAACTTTGCATGACTTCCTTACCTCAATAAATCCTCTCGCAGAGCATCCACTAATGTGTCTGCCTTGAGATCCTTGATCTTGAAATATTTCGAGCCCATTCGTACAGATAATCGATGCACCGGTCCAAATGAGATCAGCCCCGATTTTTCGACATCGACCACGGCTGTATTGACACGGGAGTTCCAGGGACAGTATACCTAATTATCTGTATCCTTCTTTTTCGGCCCCGGCTTTTGCCGACGCAAAACACGGGATACCAACCCTTCCAATCTATCCAAAAAGGCTTCACCTCCTAAAGGACGACCTGTACGTTCGTCTGTTCATAATGACAACTCTTGCTATCCTTGCCATGCCTGGATTATTACCGGTATTCTCCCAAATTGTCAGGCATTAAGTATACATGTCTCCGGAATACCCGCGGCTGCTACATCAGGAGGGGGTAAAAGTCCCCCTCCTATCGTCCTTTCTCGCTACAATAATTACTGTCGGGTTCGATGAAGTGGGAAGATGGATAATATCTTTTTCTACAAATCCGCATTTTCTCAGCAAATCGAGATATTCTTCTTTAGAATAGAGGTAATGGGGACTGCCAAGAAGGGTCAGCCGAAGGTCCCATAGAGAAGAGACCACTGAATTTTTGTTCTTCTGACGAATCCAATGGTTGATAACAAGCGCTCCTTTATCCTTTAATGCATTGTATACCTTATTCAAAGAACCTTCGAGGGTCTCTCTAGGTTGATAGAAGAGTGAATGGGATATGAAGATGAGATCGTATCCACTTCCCAGATCATCCTTAAGATAGTCTCCTGCCAATACACTGACCCGTGCTTCCATCCCATAATCTTTAATGACTCCCCGGCCTATTTCCACTACCTGAGGCAGGTCAAAGACGACAACCTCAAGAGAAGGGTTTCTCTGGGCAAAGGCAATTGAATAAAGACCATGTCCACCTCCAAGATCCATAAGCAGTTTAGTATCTTTGAATTCGGGAAGCCCTGCTATCACTTCGACAGTATCCTGCAACGTCCCCCTTATACTCGCTTCGGCTGAGGCCAGGATAAACCTCTTATCGAAGGTATCCTCTCTTTTGCCTTCCCCTGAATTGTCCAGATGCCCGTTCTCTAAGGCCTGATCAAGTTTAGACCATAATGGGTAGCTATCTACCATGAAATCGATCAGGTCTCCCTGATAGAAGATGCTGTCCTTTATAAAGAAGGACCGAACCAGGTCAGTATTAACATATCCCCCGTCTACCTTTGAAATCAGATCGACAGAGACCAGGACTTCAAGGAGCTTCTCCGTTATCACTGCGTCCGCAGACATCTCCTCTGCCAGTATAGATGCACCCTTTGGTTTATCAAGCCTTGAGAATATCCCATATTTCATCGCAGTGGACAATACCTGGGTCAACTGGTATCCTCTGATCATCTGGCTTATAGGTTCAAAACCTGTTTGAGGATTTGGGATTTCCTTCATCTCGGTTCTCGTGTATTAGGAGATGACCTTGCGCATTCAGTCTGATACTTCTCTTCTCTTTGCTCTCCGCTCTCAGCTATTAGATCCCAGGCCTCTTTGAATTGTGAGTATCTACTCTCCCTGTGCCTGGAAGGTCTTTTCTCGCCCGGACTGTAGTTGTGTATAGGGATATTTGCTCCATACTTCGGCATGGCATCATACGGAATGACATAATAGGTGTCGTCTCGGCCCGATCGGCAAACACAGACGAAGAAGTCACAATCTCTCCTTTTTAGATTTGTCCCGGAGATACTGAAGTACCCATTCTTATCGGTGTGTATAGGCCTGGGTGCCCCTTTGATGTTCACCTTATATTCATTGATCAAGATATTATTGGGGTTTCCGTTGGATCGTATCCCCGTAGAAAATCCTAGAAATTCAGCCTTTTGCATGACCTTGTCTATGTATAGTCTCCGCTTTCTCTTCAATTTAGCTGCCCCTTGTTGCCTCTGTTTATCTCTGGTCTTTCTTCTCGCCTCCAACTTCTTCTTATGGGTTTGGGTGTAGGGGGACCCATATATCTTTTGATAAAGGAGACGCGCATTCTCCCGGGAAAATCCATAATACCTGCCTACCTCTGCCAGAGAGGAATTGGGGTCTTCGATTATATCTTTGAATTCATCTACTGAACCTTGTCCGTAATTATACTCGAACCTCTTAAAAAACCTTTCCCGCCTTTTTGCCTCAGGGGCCTTCTTGGTCTTGCACGATAGACGCCCTGTTCTATCGACATCAGCTATTGATTGATGGTACTTTGTTAACATGCTCTCAACGACCCTCCTTTCTTTCTAAGCCCACCGGCTTTTTTCCGACTCATCCACCCAAAGAGACTTCCAAAAATCCCAGTATCCGACAAATTCCGAGTAGTCATCGTCAAAGAGGTTCTTTAAATTAATGGCCAGGTTCAAGTATGAGGATATCTCTGACCTATAATTCTACGATGATAACCTCAATGGCAGATATCATTGGTAAATATCCCTGCCAAAACGGAAGTCGCCCCATCCTCCTTGCCCAACTTGGCGGAAATCACCAAAATCATACTCACTGATAGGCACCATTTTAACATCCTGTCCAAGCCCCCGCTTTCTTTGTGCATTATGTGCCACGATAGCGAGTCGCAAGACCCATCATAAACGCTTTCGCGAACGGAAGAGGGCCTTGCGACCCGACTATCTGGGAGGTCGGGAGACGACCATGAATCAACGGGATACTCGTTGTCCAAAAACACAGGGGTCTATTTAGCCAACACTTGAAGTTCAAGGCTAGAATACCTCTGGGGACGGCAAGGGGAAGCAAAAATAAAAAGGCCACGAAGTCCTCTCTTCCCGATTTCTATCAGGAATTGTAGACCTTCGTGGCCTTATTGGTTTCTCATATATTTTAAAAAATAAGGAGCCTATCTACTCATATACGATTTTTGCCTTTCTGGCAAAGAATCTTGCGGTTCTTCAGAACCGTTTTTCTTTTCGGTGTCCTTTCACGCTATTATAAACTTTACGATTGCCATGTCAAGGATTTTTGTGTTATATGAAAATCGTCGGGCTACATCCAAAACGCTCACTCAAAGCTTTGATTTGACGCCTATTCAATTCTCGTTTGTAAGGTAGATTTGGGGTCGGACCAAGCTAACTGACTAATATCATGCTAATAATGTGTAAAAACATGGGTGATTTTAGGTCTTAGAAGCACCTTTTTAATGCTCAAAAAGGCCGTTAAAGAAAAGGGTACTCATATAATATATCCGTAAAAGGCCATTTTTGGCCCCCAAAAGGTGGGTTTAATGCAATGAAAAAGCTAACTATTTGCCTCTTCTTCTGAACAACCAATTGGTTAGCTTGGTCCGACCCCATTTGCCCCCGACCCCATTTGCCCCTTGTTATGCTTTTGGGTTATTCCAGGGCTAAGTATGTTGAATTTGTTGACCAGTGTACTCTTCAAACGTTCATGGATTGTCATATCAATGCGTTCCGTTATCTGAAGGGGGTGCCTGCTGAAATTGTCTATGACAACATGAAGAACGTGGTAATCGGAAGAAAAGGCAAC